>NZ_JACHFL010000014.1 GCF_014201875.1 Deinococcus humi
GTTTCGCGGGAGTAGCTCAGCTGGTAGAGCACTACCTTGCCAAGGTAGATGTCGCGAGTTCGAATCTCGTCTCCCGCTCCATATATGCCCCCTCCAATCGGAGGGGGCTTTTTGATTGCTCTGATGTAGGACTGGGTCCAGATGGAACGCGTGTTTGTCTTTGCCTGGACGTCAACAGCTAAGCCAGCAGGATGCAAACTCTTGGGCAGACTGATGCGCCACAATAGAGGGATGTTCGAGTTCGAAGTTCAGCACCAGGACGGACGCGCACGGGTGGGGCGTTTTACAACTCCACACGGTACCGTCACCACGCCAATGTTCATGCCGGTGGGCACCCAGGGTACGGTCAAAGGCATCAGCCCGCAGGAACTGCTGGAGATCGGATCTCAGATGATCCTTGGTAATACCTACCACCTGATGTTGCGCCCTGGCGAGGCACTCGTGGCGGCGCATGGCGGCTTGCCGGGCTTTACCGCCTATCCTGGCCCCTTCCTGACCGACTCAGGCGGCTTTCAGGTGATGAGTCTGGGACACCTTCGCAAGATCACTGAGGAAGGCGTGGTCTTCAAGAGCCATCTGGACGGCAGCATGGTAGAGCTGACCCCTGAACGCAGCATTGAGGTTCAGCAGGCCCTAGGCGCCGACGTGATAATGGCCTTCGATGAATGTCCGCCCTTTCCGGCGGAGCGCGAGTACATCACCCAGAGCCTGGAGCGAACCGTGCGCTGGCTGGAACGCTGCCTGACCTTCAAGTCACGGGAGGATCAGGCGCTCTTCGCCATCGTGCAGGGTGGCATCCATACGGACCTGCGCCAGCGGAGCCTGGACCTGACCCTGCCTTTCAACACCCTTGGCTTTGCAATTGGCGGGCTGGCCGTAGGGGAGAGCAAGGCTGAGATGTACCCAGCAGTGGACTTCACCACCGCCCGGTTACCCCTTGACAAGCCACGGTATCTGATGGGCGTCGGTCATCCGGAAGACCTGGTCGCAGGTATCGCCCTGGGGGTAGACATGTTCGACTGTGTGTATCCAACCCGCACCGGCCGCTTCGGCTACGCGCTGACCGACGATGGAAGGTTGAACCTGAATTCCAGTGCACCACGCCGTGACATGCGGCCCATAGACGAGGAGTGCGACTGCTACGCCTGCCGCCATTACACTCGCGCTTACCTAGCCCATCTGGTCCGAGCGGAGGAACTGCTGGCGCCGCGCATGCTCTCCCTCCACAACCTGCGCTATCTGCACCGTCTGGTCGAGCGGATCAGGATGGCTATTACTGAGGGAACCTTTGAGAGCTGGGCGAGGGCATGGGGACGGCGGTATTTCGGCGGAGAACTGCCCGAGTGGTTCGCGGCTAGCTTGGACGCTTCGAGATCTGAAACGGGCGCTATCCAGGTGGAAGTGCCCCTGACGCAGTGAAGCCAGATGAGCCACATGAGTTGTTCATCTCTTCACGACTTGATCAGAAACGGCGAGTGAGGGGCAAAATATCGAATTTATCGGGTTCTCAGGGTTGACCCTTCTATCTTCATGCTTGTATCATCCGTTCTGATCTGACGCCTACACACCCATCTCGGGGGAGGCACTCAGATTGCACCACACAGTTGCGTAGGCGGGAGAGAACGACGCGGTGAACTACTCCGGGAGAGGAAACTCGGTAACTCGCCCCATCGTCACCTTCAGAAGCCGTTTTTCGTTGCTTCCGACGCGCGACAACCTTTGGGGGTTCGTATGAAGAAAAGCCTGCTCGTTCTCACCGCCGCTCTGGCATTCGGCATGGCCGCTGCCCAGACGGAGGCACCCGCCAGCGCACCTCAGGTGCCTGCGCTGACCGACGTTCCGGCCGGTCACTGGGCCAAGGACGCCATTGACCGTCTGGTTGGTCAGGGCATCATCCTGGGTTACCCCGACGGCACCTACCGTGGCACGCAGAACCTGACGCGCTACGAGGCCGCCGTGATCATCGCGCGCCTGCTCGACCAGGTCCGCACCGGTGAAGTGCCCGCCAGCACCATCGACGCTGACACCCTGACTGCGCTGCAGAATGCGATTCAGGAACTGGCTGCCGACTTGGCTGCCCTGGGCGTGCGCGTCAGCGACCTGGAAGAAAACGCGGTCAGCCGCGACGACTTCACCCGTCTGGAGAGCCGCATCGAGGAACTGGCTGCTGCCGGGACCAATACCGCACCCGCCGGCGACGCCGAGGCGATTGCCAACATCCAGGCCCAGATCGATGACCTGACGGCCCGCGCCGACGACTACGACACCCTGCGTGCCGATGTCGACGACAACGCCAGCAGCATCGCCGCTCTGAACGACCTGACCGTGCTGCTGAACCAGGACATCCTGAACCTGCAGGACCGCACCAGCGCCATCGAAGCCGCCCAGGCCGATCTGGTGCAGAAGGCCGACTTCGACACCCTGTCGGGCCGTGTGGGCGCCGTCGAGGGCCGCGTCACCAAGGTGGAGACCTCGGTGGGCGACCTGGACAACCGTGTCAAGCAGCTCGAGAAGTACGCCTTCAACTTGCGCCCCAGCCTGAGCATCACCTACAACGTGGCCCGTGGCACGCGCAATATGGACTTTGACCGCCTGATCCCCGGCACCATCTTCAGCACCGGTGACGATGGCGACGGCGCTACCGCCGATACTGCAGTCGACTGGGCCGATCTGACTGGTGGGCGCGAGCCGATTGCGGCATCCGTAGCAGTCCCTGCGGTTCCCAACCGCGGCGAAACCCAGGCCGATTTTGACCTTCGCGTTGCGGCCGCAAGGCAGGCCAATGCGACAAGCTACTACGGCTTCAGCACCGCCACCGCTGCCCCTGTCTACAGGGAGGGCAACACCACCCTGTCGTTTGGCATCAGCTTCGACAATGCTGGTAAGATCGACACCGCGACGAGCGCTACCACGGGTGCATTTACCCCAAGCGCCGGCAAGCTGAACATCAACAAGGTTGATGTGACCTTCGGTGTTCGCGCCGGTCTGCCCACTGCTGATAGCCGCTATCCCGATGTCACCCAGGACGGCGTGACGTACCGCCCCCTGTTCTTCTTCTTCAAGCAGGGCACGGCGGCCTTCACCGTGGGCAATGCCCCCGTGACGGTCACTTTCGGCAAGGCTCTGAAATTCAAGTTTGGGGACTACCTGTTCGACAACGATGCTACCGGGCGCGGCGACGGCTTCGTCGTTAACGTGGACGGCAGCACGGTTCCTGTGATCGGTGCGTACAAGCCCAACATCACCGTGGTCTACGGGAGCCGTGGCGGTGGGGACGCAGCTGTTGTTTACAACGACGTCTACAACACCGCTACCCCTCCTGTGCTGATCAGCCGTACGGCCACTGGCCTGTCTGACGGTGCTTACAAGTACTACCGCGGTGTGCGCGCAGAAATCACCCCCATTGGCACGCTGAAGGCAGGACTCAACTACGCCCAGGAAACCTTGGACGCCGCAGGGCTTCAGGCGGCTCAGAACGCCGCAGTTGTCGGCGTGCCGAACGCAAATCCGGTTGTCCTGCCCGCAGGACGATTCACGATCGCCGGCGACGTTACAGCCTTCGGTGCAGACTTGCACGGTGCGGTCGGCGGCTGGCAGATTGACAGTGAATATGCACAGAGTCGCGTGACCACCAACTCCTTCGGCGCTACGCCTGTCGCCAACTCCACTGTGACTGAGCGCGCGTTCTACGGCAAGGTCGCGGGCACCCTGGGTCCAGTCAAGGTTTACGACCTGAACTACCGCAGCATCACTGCGGGTTACAACGCGACGGCTGGCATCATGGAAGCTGATCCGACCGACGATGACAGCACGGCGCCCTATCACCTCGACCAGACCGGTTTCGGCATCAAGGTCGGCGGCGCGCTCGGCCCCGTGGCCGTGGGTGCGTACTATGACCGCGAGACCAACAACGCCAACGCGGCAGACACGCTGATCACCGATCTGGGTGTGGCGGCCAAGGCCAACCTGTTTAATCTGGTGACGGTGCGTGGCGGTTACTACCAGTTCAACAAGGCAGCCAACGCTGACACGGACTTCAGCGTGAACGCGGTGACGGGCAACGGTACCCGCTACAGCGTGCGTGCCGACGTTACCCCTGGCTTCGGTCTGGCAATCGGTGCTTATTACAACTACCTCACCATCAACAATGTCCGTGCCCAAAATGACGCTCTGCTGTTCCGCAACAGCAAGTACAACAGCTACTTCGGTCTGGCAGACAACGAGTTCCTGAATTCTGACGGTTGCGGGGTCAACCACCCCGGTATCGCCAGGTCCGACACCGACGGTGTGGGCGGCGCGCTGAGCTTCTCGCTGGCGAACTTCACCGACAAGGCCTGCTACACCGAGTACGGCGCGGAACTGACGCATAATGGCAAGGACGCCAGCGCCTTGGTCAAGGACCTCACCTTCCGTGTGGGCTACGCTTCGCGCTTCCGCACCGCCACCAACAGCTACAGCAACGGCTTCACCTACGGCGATGTGCTGTACGGCAAGAAGATTGGTATCGCGCAGGTGGACGTCAAGGCGGCCTTCGGGATTGACCGTTACGCGAACGCCGATCTCAACGCTGTTGCCGTCGGAAGCTTGGCCAACGTTGCTTACAACAGCAATGCCGCGGCTGTCGGCGTCAAAGTGGTCACCGATCCGCTGGGCGTGATCTTCAAACCCAGCTTCGAGGGTCAGGTCGGCTACTACACCCGTAGCCATACTTACGGAACCGGCACTTACGTTGCTATTCCTGGAAACACCACCGACGCCGACACTACCAACGACGCCGATGTGCTTGCGCCCAACCCTGGCAATTACACCTCCAATGCCATCAAGTACTCAGCGGGCGTGAAGCTCAACGAGTTCCTGCTGCCCAACACCAAGCTGGCCGTGTACTACGCCGGTTACCAGGGCACCAACCGCGCTTACATTCCCTTCAGCGGCAGCACGGCAGGCCGGTTCGTCGATCAGAACAACGGCGGCGCGACTGTCCGGCAGGACCTGGTGTACGTGGAAGGCAACTACTACGATCTGTCCTTCGGTTACGGCGTGGGCAACCTGCGTCTGCGTAACGGCACCGCTGCGCCCTCCGACGCTCGCGGCCAGGTATTCAAGATCAGCTACAAGGTCAACTTCTAAACCCCAACGGGTTCAAGCTGCACCTTCCCTTCCGCCCTGTTTCCTGAAAGCCCCCGCACTTGGCGGGGGCTTTTCGTATCTCTGGCCAGGATCCCTCCGTGTACGTCCGGCCCAGCCGCTAGACTGCCGCCATGCTTCCTGTGTTCGGACACCTCAACCCAGATACCGACGCCATCGCTTCTGCCCTGGTTTATGCCCGTTTGCTGTCGCGGCAGGGGATTGAGGCACGGGCGTACCGCCTTGGGACCCTCAACTTCGAGACGCCCTTCGTACTGGAGCGCGCCGAGATGGAGGCGCCACCTCTGTTGCCTGCGCTGGAGCCAGGGACCGCGGTGGCGCTGGTGGACCACAACGAACGTGCACAGTCTGCGCCTAACCTGGAGTACTTGAAGGTCACCAGGGTGGTCGATCACCACAAGCTGGGCGATCTGACCACCATGCAGCCTGCCTTCCTGCGCTTCGAGCCCGTGGGCTGCACCGCTACGCTGCTGCTGAAGCTACACCGCGAGGCCCGGCTGAGTGTGGAGAAGGCCGACGCCTGGCTGATGCTCAGCGCCGTGCTGAGCGATACCCTACATTTCCGCAGCCCCACCACCACTCCGGATGACCGCGAGGCAGTGGCGTTCCTGGCTCCAATTGCTGGCGTGCGCGACGTGACAGCCTACGCACTGGAGATGTTCGCGGCCAAAAGTGATCTGGGCGATACGCCCGCCGCCGAGCTGCTCAAGATGGATTACAAGGTCTTTCCTTTCGGAGATCCGATTCGTCCGCAGCGCTGGGGTCTGGGGGTGATCGAGACCACCAATCCTGGCTACGTATTCGGGCGTCAGGCAGAGTTGCTGGCCGCCATGCAAGATGCGCGGGCAGCGGACGGTCTGGATGGCGTTCTGCTGGGCGTGGTGGACATTCTGAACGAGACCAACCGAATGCTGGTGCCGGGCGAGGCCGAGGCGGCAGTGGTCCAGGCCGCCTTCGGTACCCCCACGGCGAACAGCGTGGCCGATCTGGGAGACCGCATCAGCCGCAAAAAGCAGATTGTGCCTGCGCTGGAAAAGCACTTCGAGACCCACTCCTGAGCTGCCCGTGATTGACGCTCCAGGAGGAGACAGGCATCTGGACTGGCTGTTCGCCCGTCAACGTTTCGGCGTGCGTCCGGGACTGGACCGGGTACGTGCCCTGCTGTCCCGTGTGGGGAACCCGCAAGACGCCTTCGAGACCGTGTTGGTGGGTGGCACCAACGGAAAGGGCAGCACCGCCGCCGTGCTGGCGTCCATATTGAACGCGGGCGGTCGGTGTACGAGCCTCTTTACCAGCCCGCATCTGACCCGCTTTGCCGAGCGCTTTCAGGTGAGTGGTCAGGAACTCCCCCCGGAAACCGTCGCTATTGCGCTCGATCGTCTGCGCCCCCACGCCGAAGAAGTTGAGGCGACGTTCTTCGAGATCGTCACCGCTCTGGGTGCGCTGATGTTCGCGGAGGCCGGGGTTCAGCTTGCGGTGATGGAGGTCGGCCTGGGCGGACGTCTGGACTCCACCAACGCGCTTGACCCTGTGCTGAGCGTGATCAGCAATGTGGCGCTGGACCACACCGAAATCCTGGGCCATACCCTGGAGGCCATTGCCATCGAGAAGGCCGGAATTCTGCGGGCGGGTCGCCCAGCCGTGACGGGCGTGGCGGCGGGCCTGCTCCCCTTGCTGCGGGCCACAGGAGCGGACCTGTGGGCAGTGGGCCGGGAAGTACAGGTGCGCGCCCATTCCCTGGGCTGGCAGGGCGCGGAGGTTGCTGTGAAGTTTCCGGACGCCTCCGTGGAGTTCCAGACCCCATTCCTGGGAGCGCATGGGGCACGGAACGCGGCACTTGCGGCGGCGGCGGCGTGGCGGCTGGGCATGGGTGAGGAGGCCATCCGTGTGGGCGCGGCCACGGCACACTGGCCAGGACGCCTGGAACTGTTGCCGTGGCGTGGCGGGCACATGCTGCTAGACGGTGCCCACAATCCCGATGGCGCGCGCGCGCTGGCCGCGACACTGCGGGAACTGGTAGTTGCGCCGTTGCCCCTGATCTTCGGGGCAGCGGCGGACAAGGACAGGAACGGTGTGGTGGAAGCTCTGCGCCCCCATGTCTCGCACGCCATCCTGACTCAGGCCACGTTCAGTCCACGCGCGGCGACGGCAGCGGATCTCGCTGTCCTCTTCCCAGGCCTGCCGGTTACCCTGACCGCCTCGCCACAGCAAGCGCTGGACGCTCTGTCTACCTTCAATGCTCCCCTGGCGCTGGCGTGCGGCAGCCTGTACCTGATTGGCGAATTGCGGCCCTTGTTGCTGGGCACGACAAGCGAGGACCGGGAGCGCTGGCAGTAGCCCGATAGCGTATATCAACCGTCGCCTTACTCGCTTCCGGTTTCCGCGCGGTAAGCCGCCTGAACCTGTGCCAAGCCAGGCGCGAGCGCCAGGGCACGCAGGGGTGCCCCGTTGAGCTTCAGCTTTCCGGCAGTGATGGCTGCAACTGGGTTCAATTTGCCGCTCCAGAAGGCGTGCGCCGTCTCGCCGCTCATGGCAAAGGTCAGATCGCTGCTGGCGTCGCGGGCGGCCTCGCCCCGGGTGAAGGTAGCGCTCTGCCCGTCGCGCCCATTCACCCGCAGGCAGGCGCGCGGCTCGTGGATGTCGAAGGTCAGCGCCAGCCGCCCCTGAACCGGGCCAGGATCGGCAGCCTTCAGGAACACCCGCATCAGGAGGTCTTCCAATTCTTCGCCAGTCTGAAAAGGGGGAGGATTCACGGGTTCAGCCCAGACCAAACGCTCGCCGACCACCGTACGATTTCCGGCAATCTTGTGTCCAGCACAGTCTTTAACCGCCTCTCAAAGGGAATGCTGGCATACACACTGCAAGGGCCAACAGGCGTTACATAGACGGGCAAGATCAATTCAAGGAGGTACGAAGCATGAACCAGCAACTTCAGCAGACCATCCAAGCCCTTTCGGGCGGCGTTCAGGGCGTGGACGCCCAGACGGCAGTCAGCAACGTGTCCAGCTGGCACAGCACGCTCGACGGCGTGCCCGGCGCGGAAAGCGTGACCAGCATGCTGGCGCAGCTCAAGAGCGCCCTGGAAAGCGGCGATCTGCAGGGCGCAGCCGGAATGTTGCCTGCCCTGGGCAGCGAAACCGGCAAGCTCGCCTCCGCCGCACCCGCCGAGGATCAGGAAGGTCTGCGTCAGCTCGCCTCCACTCTGGGAGGCTAAACCTTCTCTCCGAGTTCGTTCCCCCATCCCTGCCTGCGGGCGGGGATTTTTTTGTTTTCCCCAGGCCCTGCCCCCTATTCTGACCCTGATGCCTCTGCTCTCCTTTACCCTGGAACCGCTGTCCGCGATCCTGCCTGCCGTGCGCGCGGCACTGGCGGATGGGGGAGAGGTCACGCTCGAAGCGCCTGATCCCGACCTGGGGGTGGGCCTGTACGCCGGAGAGTTGGGCGTGGCAGGTCTGCACCGTCCCTGGAGCGTCTGGACCGACCTGGCCGATGCGCTGGGCGCGCATCTGCTGACGCCAGAGCGGGTGGGGGCGGGCCGGGTGCGCTTTGGCCTGCGCGCATTCGCCCCCACACCTGCCCCGGACGCGAGCGGATACGGCGCACGGAGTGAGTGGGCTCGGGTGGACAAGCTGGAGGATCCGGTGCTGCTGCTGACGTTGGTCGAGGCACTGCGCCGAATCGGTCTCCCTCCGGCTGGGCGCGTGCTGGCGCTGGGCGTGAACACCGGGCGCGAACTGGATGCCCTGGCGCTGGCCTTCCCTGAACGGTCCTACCCGGACCAGTCCCTCGAGATTCTGGGCGTGGATACTGACGCCTCGGCGCTCCGGCGGGCAAGGGATCGCTTTCCGGGCGCAGCATTTCTGCAACTGGACGTGACCGGATTGCCGCACCCGGACCTGGGCCGCTTTGACCTGATTATTGCTCTGAGTCTGCTCCAGAGCCCAGGGGTACGGGGCGACGTGTTGCTCAAAGGGCTGTGCCGTCACCATCTGACGGAAACGGGCGGACTGGTGCTGGGTTTTCCAAATGCCCGCTACCGCGATGGCGTCCTGAGCTACGGCGCACGCATGAGGAATTTCGAACGCCCGGACCTGAGCCTGTTGTGCGCCGATGTGACCGACACCCGCCGTAACCTGCAAAAGCGCGGTTTTCAGGTTTTTGTAACGGGTAAATACGAGGTGCTGGTGACTGCATTGCCTGTCGCGCAGCGGGTAGGGCGTGAGCTGGAACTGTAGCTGTCCATATTTAAGACACTTCTGCGTTCACTGCCTAACATCTCTCCCCTGACCCCCCCATCGGGGGCGTTTTTTTGCTTCCAGATGTTCGCCTGATTCTGACGTTGTGAAGAAACTCGTCTGGAAGGGGTTCCGCGAAAGATTTAGATACTCATTAATCTCATCATGATGATAACGCCTCCATTGCTAGCTGAGGCGTGAGATCCATGTAAGTAACGTGTAAGAGAGAGATTTTTAACCTCAATGCAGGAAAAAAGCACTGCTGAACTTCCGCCCGCAATCTTAACCTTGTATTTATTTTTAGAGGAGATTCCATGAAGCGCCCCACGCCCCCATTGCTTGTCGCTCTGCTGCTCTGCGGAGCAGTCCAGGCGGCAGCCCAGGTGGGTGAAGCCCTGAGCCTGAAGCTCAACATGTTGCTCATCAAGACCGTCAAGGTGGATGGCAAGGCCACCGAACAGCTGTTACCCAGCCCCAGTAGCGTCAACCCTGGCGACGTATTGAGCCAGGTGGTCAGCGTTCAGAACACCAGCGCCAAAACCATGCGCGATCTGCCGGTGCAACTGCCCGTGCCGAAAAATACTTTTTATCTGGCCCCTGAGAAGGGTCTGGACAGCGCCAGGACCCTGTACTCCATTGATGGTGGGAAGACCTACGCCCCCGCGCCTCTGAAAAAGACCATCACCGTGACTGAGAACGGCAAGTCCGTGCAGAAGGAGGTGGAGGTCAAGCCCAGTGAGTACACCACCGTGCGCTGGATCGTGTCTGAAGTCAGCCCAGGCGCAACGCTCAAACTTGGCTACCGCATTCAGGTCAAGTAGTTCACTGCCCCACCTGTCTCCACATTCTGATTCGAACATTCACTGGCCACTGATGGCCAAAGCAAACGAGGAGAATACCTGTGAAAGTCAACCCTAAATTCCTGACCCTGATGGTGGCCCTGGCTGCCGGAACCGCCGCTGCTGCTGGAACGCCTTCTGGTACGGTCATCACCAACACCGCGACGGCCACCTTCACCGATCCCACCACCAATGCGGCGGCTACGCCGGTCAAGTCGAATACGGTCAATACCACCGTTCTTCCCAAGCCGGATTTTGACATCGTATACGTCGCCGGGGCCGATGGAACCACGGCTACTGGCACGCTGCCTGCCGGTTACGAGGGCCAGATCCTGCCCGGCGGACTGCTCGAGACAGCGTATAGAGTGGTCAACCTCGGCAACGTCGACAACTACGTTGTTCAGTTAACCGCCAACACCAACGGCAGCCCTATGACGCCGACCAGCGTCAAGTACTACCGCGATACCAACAACGACGGCATTCTGGACTCGGCCGAGCGCGCGGCTGGGGCAGTGACGCAGGTCACTGTTCCCGTCGATAAGCTGGAAACCTCGGCCGACGAGGGCATGGTCAGCATCATTCAGGTCATAGAAGTGCCTGCGAATGCCGCCGCCGGTGGCAAATACGCGGCCAGCCCTCAAGGTACTGCTGACGTCTTTACTGCGGGCGTGATTGCTCCGAAGACTGAGGCGAGCACCGATCTCCAGTACAGCCGCGCGGTCATCTACTCGCCCAACCTCACCAACAATGTGATTGACAGTGACCCAGCGGCGCCGGGCCAGCAACTGCCCACCACCACGGTTACTCTGCCAGGGGGCACCACCACCGCTCCCGGTTACAACGATCCCACCCGACCCAACACGAATATCGTGGCCGTCAGTGCTGACAGCCAGATCGCCTACCCCAAGGCAGACAATGACGCCACCGCTGATACCGTGGTTTTTATCAACAGTCTGACCAACGGCGGAACAATGACGGATATTGTTCGCCTGTTCCCGACGGACAAGGTTGGTCCGGGTGGAGCTCCTCTGGCCACGCCCAGCGCTACCGGGGTCTTTACTCTGCCGAACGGCGTCACAGTTCGCTTCACGGACGCTGCAGGGAATACTTTGCCAGTTGACGGTACCGGCTACCCCCTATTGACGGTGACTGCTGGCCAGACCCTGGGCTACCGCACGGTGGTTACGTATCCTGATTTCGACAGTGATGCGGCCAGCACGCCTAGCCCCATTGCCATCATTGTGGGCGCGGATTCCGGTAATGACGGCGACGCACTGAGCGACGACACCTCGACCGATACGGTTTACCCCCCGCAGCTTCAGTTCGGCGACGCAACTGCTGCGTTGGGCACGGCCCCCACCCCCGCGCCTGTCCAGAGCGTCGTGCCTGGTGCAGTCACTGGCACTGCGACCGCCACAAGCACCGACAGCAGCGCCGTGTTCCCCATGGATCTGTCCAATGTGGGTACCTATAGCGATGCCTACACCCTGATCGGCACTGTCGTGGTGCCCGTTATCGCCGCAGACAGCACCGTTTCCAATCAGACGGTCAACGTCCGCTACTTCAGCGATAACGGTGGTCAGCCCGGTACGGAGTTGCCATTCACGACCAATGCGAACGGCACCCGCACCTACACCACTGGCACAGTGCTTGCCAACACAGAACTCAAGATCTTCGCAGTGGTTGATGTCCCGGCGAATGCCCAGGCCACCACGGTCAACGGCGTCACCAGTACGCTCAAGGTCAATCAGCGTGCTGAAGCGGTTTACAGCACCATCGTGCGTGAAGACAACAACGATGAAATCGCTGTGGATCAGCCTGGCAACAAGGGTGTGACGCTGACGAAGTCCGAACCCGCCGCAGCACTGCCCGGCGCAACATTGGATTACACCATTACCGCCAAGAACAATTACAACGCGGTCCTGAAGAACTTCTACGTGACCGAGTCGAACACCAATCCCAGCACCAATGTGTTCACCTGGACAACATTCAGCGCCGTTGCGGCCACCAAGACCTTCACGGCGGGCTCAGTGCTGTACCGCTTCAACGGGGGCAACTGGCAGACCAGCGCCACCCCAACGGTAGCGTTGAGCGCGGTCACCAGCGTTGACGTTGGCGTAGACACCAATGCCAACGGCACTGTGGATGCCAATGATCTGTTCCCGGCTCAGGGCGGTCTGACCATTACCTTCCAGGTCATCGTCAAGTAAGCCCTGTTCCAGCGCGCCCTGCCTTCTGTGTAGGGCGCGTTTTTTCGCAATACGGTGACAGAAGAGAACCGCTTGGCACAAGCCACAACAATAGAAATCCATTTGCTTCATCCCCAGTTTTGAATCCACGCATATTTTCGTGCGCCGTGCCCACCTTTCCCCGTCCCTCAAGGAGAACCCCCGTGACCCGCTCCCGCCTCATTTTTCCCGCGCTGCTGCTGGGCCTGCTCCTGCCTGGCGCATACGCTGGCGCGCAGAACATGACGCCCGCCGGCACGGTAATCACCAATCAGGCGCAGGCTGAGTTCCTGTCACCTGTGACCAATCAGCCCACTGTGTCAATGTCCAATGTCGTACAGACCACCGTTTCTGCCGTATGCGCGGTCAGCGTGACCCCGGACGGTACGGTGGCTCAGCCTGGGCAGAACGCAGCGTTGCTGCCCGGCGAACAGGCGACGTTCGTGTACCGGGTCGTCAATGCCGGGAACGCCACCTCCACCTTTGCCCTGGCCTCCCGTACCGAGGCGGGCGGCACGTCAAGTCCAGACTTGCGGATGGTCCGTGACCTGAACGGCAACGGGAAGGCCGATGCAAATGAGCCGGAAATCAGCAGCGTGACCCTGGACGCTGATCAGAGCACAGATGTTTTGCTGTTGGTGGATGCTATTGCCGCCGGAGACGCCTTCGTGAATCTGGTGGCCGGGTGCGCGGGCGGGCAGACCGACAGCAACAACGTCAGCGTGGTGCGCATCAGCCCGCCCCCCGAACTGGCCGTGAGCAAGAGCTTCTCGCCCGCGCTGCTGCGCCCGGGCTCGGAAACCACCGTGACCGTGAAGACCGTCAACGGCGGCAGGGGGCAGAGCCGCGAAGTGGTCCTGACAGACCTGCTGACCGATCAACTGGCACAGGGGCTCAGTTTCGTGTCAGGCAGCGCCGTCAGCACCGTCGGCACGCTGGAATACACGGCAGACGGTAACGGCTGGACCACCATGGAAGGGCCCATCGTGCGCGGCGTGCGCGTGCGCGTGCCCAGCCTGGCCCCCGGCGCGGACGTGACGCTGACCTTCCGGATGCGGGCCGACGCCAGCGCGGAAAACAGAACCATTCCAAACACCGCCACCGCCCTGACCGGCAAGGCCACGGTGAGCGACACTGCGAGGGTCGACGTGCGCTACCAGCCTGCCGTGGCGATTGGCCCGGAGGGCAACCCCGAGGCCCCCGAGGGCGGCGTTGCAGACCGCCAGAGCAGGGTGCTGGCCGTGGTGGGGCAGCCGGTGTGCTTTGACCACACTGCGAAGAACACCGGCGACGTGAAGGACGCCTTCCGCCTGAGTGTGGGTTACCCCACGGGCGGCGCGACGGCCACCTTTCTGGGTCAGGACGGACAGCCGCTCGCGCAGCCCCTGCTGCTGGACGCAGGCCAGAGCGCGTTCGTGCGGGTGTGCTACGCCGCCTCGCAGTCAGGTCCACTGGAGGCGCTGGTGACCATCAAGGGTGACCGCGGCACCAGCAACACCACGGCAGATGCGGTGGAGAGCGTCGAGGCTGGTCTGCCCGAACTGATCAAGTCCTACGTGGCCACCGCCCAGGACGGCAAGATCACCGTGACCCTGCCCGCAGGCGCGACGGTGGCGGCGGGCGACACCATTACGTACCAGCTGAGCGTCCGCAATCCTTACACCCGCCCGCTGACCGCCGTGGTGGTCACCGATGCCCTGACCACCCACCTGGACTTTGTGAGTGCTTCCGGTGGCGGCGTCAGCATGGGCGCGCCCGGCACCCAGACCGTGAAGTGGGAGCTGGGCACGCTGGCCCCCGGCGAAACCCGCGTCCTGACGGTGGTCACATCGGTCAGCACCCGCGCGGTGGACGGCGAGGCGCTCAGGAATGTCTTCCAGATGGTCAGCACCCAGACCCCCGCCCCGCTGGGCAGCAACGAGGTGATAACCCCGGTGTGGACGGCCAAGCTGGCCGTCAACAAGGACGTGAGTGCTCCCGAAGTGACCGTGGGAGACCGGTTGACCTACACCCTGACGGTCCTGAACAAGTCGGCCACCACGTCAATCCTCAACGCGCAGGTCACCGACGTGCCCGCCAGAGGCCTGAGTTACATCCCCGGCAGCAGCCGCCTGGGCGGCAGACCGATCTCTGATCCTCAGATCGTGGGCGGCGTGCTGACCTGGGCCGTGGCGGAATTGCCCGCCGGCGTACCAATCACGCTGACCTACGACACCCGGATCACCCCGGAAGCCGTGGGTGAACTGGTCAACACCGTGACCGTGAGCGGCGTTGGGGCAGGGGGTGTAGCTCGCGCCATTGCCAGCAACCAGGCGGTGGCCACCGTCAAACTCAAGCTGACGACCTTCGCGCCGCTGTCAGACATCCTGGGACTGGTGTATGTGGACCGCAACCGCGACGGGCGCTACCAGGAAGGGCTGGATACCCCGCTGCCCCGCGCCCGTGTGCTGCTCGCTGGGGGCCGCCAGACCCTGACCGACGTGGCGGGCCGCTACAGCTTTGCCAATGTTGCCAATGGCACGCAGGCGCTGCGCCTGGATCCCATGACCACCCCGTATCCGCCGCTGCCTGTGCCGCGTGACGGCGGTCTGAGCGGCACCCAGACGGTGTTCGTGAACGGACTGACCAGCGTGGACTTCCCGCTCGCCCCGCTGGGCGGCGAAATCCTGGCCTTGCGCCGCACCACGCTGACTGTGGGTCGGGGCGAGATCACCGTCACGCTGGAAAAAGCCGTCTACGCCGTGGACGGCGGCTATGTGGTCACGTTGAAGTTGAACACGCCACGCGCGCTGAGTGGCGTCGAGCTCAGCGATCCGCTGCCCGCCGGGGCAACTTTGAAAGAAGGCCGCAATACCCTGACCGCTAGCCTTCCTGCGGGTGAAACGAACCTCACCTACCGCTTTGCCTGGACCGGCGAGCCGCGTGCGGCCACCACCGATCCCACGCTGAGCTGGAGGGACTGAAAACCGTGAAGAGCCATCGCCACAATCTGCAACGCCTCGCCCTGACCCTGACGGCCCTGCTGGCCGTGGGCACGGGTGCGGACGCGCTGGAAATCGGTACCGCGATCAACACCAGCCTGCCCCTGACCAGCGTGGGCGACCGCCTGGCCTGGACCGTGGGCGACCAGAACCTGACGCTGGACGTGCCAGTGGCGGGGGTAGTGCGCCTAGAACTGTACAGCCCTAGGGTGGACCAGTCGGATTACCGCAGCAGCGCGTTTTACGGCGATGAGCAGTACGACGCCAACGCCTCGGCGGTGACCACCACCTTCAGCGTGCTGAACAGTGCCGGCCAGGTGGTGGTGAGCCGCGCGTTCACGCCGGGCACGCACGCCTGGGAAACGCTGTTCGACCAGAATCTGCCCGCCGGGAAATACACGCTGCGCGCCGCCACACAGGGCAACGGCAAGAACACCTTCGCCATTCGCCTGGCCGGGGTCAGTGCCGCCGTCAGCGCGGATCGCCTCACCGTCAACGTGCATTCCCGCAGCTGGCTTCCGGCCATCAATGTGACCACCGACGGCGGTGCGTATGTCCTGAAGATGTACGACGGCGACGGTCCGCAGGAACTGGAGGCGCGTGTGATCGACACGGCCACCGGTTACATCACGCCACTGCCGATCAGCCGCGACCTGGGCGACGTGGAATTGCCGCTGCCCGCGCGTGCTGGAAAGTACGTGATCGAACTGCGCCAGCCCGACACGGCGAAGCAGTACAGCAACGCGGTGGGGTTCAGCCTGGTGCGCGCGGGCGTGCCGACGCCGATCACGGTCAGTGTGGTGGACCAGACCGGCCTGCTGCACATAACCGCCGAGCTGGTGCTGCCCGGCAGCACCCGGCCCATCACCACCGACGTGCAGGTGGGCGAGCAGCCCCTGACGGTCAATGGCCGCTTCGAGACGCGGGTGGCCGCCGGAACCTACCCGCTGAGCGTCGGTGCGGTGGCCGGCGCGCAGGTCAGCGTGACCCCCAGTGTGACCGTGCCGCGCGGCGGTGTAGGGGAGGCGAAGGTGGAAATCAGGCCGCAGGTGGCCCTGACCCTGACCAGCGATAAGCCCGAAGTCTGCGTAGGCGACACCGTGACCCTGACTGCCCGCGCCAGTACCGCTTTTGCCGGGGAGCTGCCGCTGGAACTGCAACTGGACACAGGTGGCCTGACCGTGGATGGCCTGGGCACCCTGAGCGGCACCTTCGATTCAAGCAAGCCCGGCGAACTGCAGGTCAGGGGCACGGCCACGCGCCCCGGACCGCTCACCTTCAGCGCTACTCTGGCCCCCTGGAACCAGACTGGGCGGGTGCAGGTCAACGTTCTGCCAGACGCCACCACGCTGCAACTGTCCCGCGCGCCCCTGAACGACACCCTGATTGGTGAGGAAACCACGGTCATACTGACCCTGAAGAACACTGCAGAGTTCACGGTCCCCTACACCCTGACCGACATTGTCGGAGCGGGCCTGCAAGCGTTGGACGCCACCACCTTCAGCGGAGACTTGAAGGGCGGCGAGACGAAGATCCTGAGCTACCGTGTGCGCGTGACGAGGGCAGGGACATCCAGCCTGAACGCCACGCTGGATACCCCCGCCTGCTCCCGCCCGCAGACCGTGATGGGTCAGTTGGTGGCCGTGGAACCCGCACCCGTGCCCCTGTTGGTGCCCGCCCCGGTAGTCACGTCGCCCGCGCCTCAGTCGGTGGAACCTTCTGTGTCGCGCAGCAGCGTCGTCAGTCTGCCCTTCGACGCTCCTGCCCAGGCCCGTGAAGTGGTCATTGCGCACGTCCTCCCGGAGGGCGCGACGTTCGTCCCCGGCAGCAGTCGTCTGGACGCCCAGCCCATTCCCGATCCGCGCCGTGGTCCCAGCGGCACGCTGTACTGGACGCTGCCAGGCCACACCGACAGCACGGTCATGCGTGGGACCGTGACCTACACCCTGGCCCACACCGGGGCACTGCCCGAACTGCCCGCGCCCGCACTGCTGGCCCGCTACGGCGGCGGACGGGACGAGGTCCTTCAGGGCGGAGTGAATGCTGCGGATCTGGCCGCCACCGCCCTGAGTGTTCCCGTCCAGATCAGCGAGAACGACGGCGCCATCAGGCTGCCGCTGGCTGACAGCGATGTGCGTATCCGCGACCGCATCAGCGTCGTCGTGGAACTTCCGAACGGTACCGACAGCGATCTGACGGTCAACGGTCAGCCCGTGAGCCGTGACCGCATCGGCCAGACCACTGAGGACGGCCCGCGCGGGGTGACCCGCCTGGTCTACGTGGGCGTGCCCCTGACGCCCGGTCCCAACGTCCTGAGTTTCGCCGGACAGAGCGTCACGGTCAACCGGGTGGGACCCACGGCGAAGGTGGAAATCCTGCCCGACAACCTGGTGGCCGACGGCAGCACGCCTTTGCGGGTCAGGGTACGGGCGCTGGATGCTTTTGGCCGCCTGTCCTCGCAGTCGGCGGTGACGCTGCGCTCCAATCTGGAGCCGCGCACACCCGACGCCAACCCCACCGAAGCCGACTTCCAGTTGCGCCTGGAAGGAGGCGAGGGTGTGCTGGAGTTGCAACCTCAGGCTTCGCCTACCACGCTGAAACTGGACCTTCTGCAAGGGGCGAACGTGACCCGTCAGACCTTTGCCGTGACTCCGGGTGAAGGTCGTGTGGGCGTGGGCATGGTCAGCGCCACGCTGGGCCTGGACGGAACTTTGAACCTGAGTGAGGACCTGAAAGTGCAGGCCCGCGCCAGCTACGAGGGCCCGCTGGCCGGGGGTAAGGTCTACGTGGCCGCCGACAAGGACGGCCTGCCCACCGAGCGCGATACCCTCAGGCGTTACAGCCTGTTCGGAGACAGCAGCGTGGAGAGCGTGCCCCTGCAGGGCAGCGACCCGGTGGCGGTGGAATACGATCACCCCGCCTTCCACGCGCAGTACCGCCGCTCACCGCTGCCCATTGATGTGCTGCCGGTAGGTGAGGGGTTCACCGCTCTGAGCGCGAACACCAAAGGCAACGCGCAGGTGTCCGGTTTCGTGGCGCTGGTGCCAGAGGCCCGCGTCAAGGACGAGCGCGTGGTGCCCGAAGGCACCCGCATCCTGCGCCTAGGTCGCGGTGACATCGTTCTGGGCAGCGAGACCCTGGAAGTGGTGACGCTGGAACAGGACACCGGCAAGGAACTGGGCCGCGTGCGCCTGTTGCCCAATGTGGATTATCAACTGGACCGTCAGAGAGGCATCGTGACCCTGACCCGTGCGCTGGACCGGGTGGACGCCGGGCTGAACGAAGTGGTGGTGCTGGCCTCCTACCGACTGGAAAACGAGAACTCCCAGCGCAAGCTGGCCTACGGCGCGCAGGTGGGCTACTCCATGCAGAACTACAGCGTGGGCGTGGCCGCCATCAGTCTGGACGACCGCGTGACTTTCGGTGCGCGTGCCCGTTATGCCGACGGCACCACCCGGGTCGATGGCCTGCTCGCCTACTCCGGCGGATTGCAGTCCAGCCTGGACGCCAGCACCAAACTGGGCGGCAGCGGCCCGACCGGGGGCAACCTCGGTTTCAAGGTACGCTACCAGGATGTGGGCTACGCCGGACTGGCCGCCTTTGCACCGGGCCTGACGGTGAGCGGCAGCTACGATGCCAGGGTGACGCAGAATGTCCGTGCACTGGTGGATGGCGAGTACCACCGCACACCCACGGCCACGGACACCACCCAGGGCGGCAGCGTGTCCGCCCGCGCAGAGGTTGCCCTGTCGCCCTTCAGCGTGGGCGGCGGACTGAAAGTGGGCTTCGGCGACCGGCAGGGCCTCAGCGCCATTGCCAGCGCCGGGTATCACCACAATCCGCTGGACGTGGATGTGGTGCATACGCAGCCCTTCAGTGCTTCTCAGAAGGCAGAAACCAGTGTGGGCGTGCGCTACCGCCTGGGCAGGGTCACGCTGGGCCTGACCGATAAGGTCACCTGGGGCGTGGGTCAGACCGCTGCTCTGATGCTGGACAGCACCCTGGGCCGCACCAACTACGCGGTGGCCTACGATCTGCCTACTGCAGGGGGCCAGGGCAACCGTGCCCGTTTCGGCGTGACCACCACCCTGCCGATCAACGCCCGCACGGGTCTGGGTCTGCGCGGCAGCGCCGCCTACGACATCGCGGCCAGCAAAACCGAACTGGGCGCGGGCGCGGACCTGAATTACAAAACCGACACTGTCAGCGCCACTGCCGGAACCGATCTGGTCCTGAATGACAAGGGGTTCGGCGTAGTCATCCGCGCCGGTGTTGCAGGACAGATTACGCCTCATCTGAGCCTGACCGCCGACAGCTTGGCCGAGTTCGGTGCAGGCAAGGGTGGCCTGCGTGCCGCTGTGGGCTATGCCTACCGCAACAGCGCTTTCAACAGCCTGGGGACCGTGCGCTACGTGAGCGGATCGCTGGCTGGTAATAAACCCGAACTGAGCGGCAACCTGAGCGCCGAGTACCGCCAGCCCGCCTGGGCCGTGCGCGGCGGCGTGGACACCCGCACCCTGCTGAATGATCCTGGCAGTTTTACCGCGCAGGCGGCTTTGGGAGGCACGGCCTACCTGACGGACTGCTTCAGCGTGGGGGCGTGGGGCCGCGTGTTGACCCAGCCCAGTACCGGGACCACCCAGACGGGCTACGGCCTGGAAGCCAGCGTGCGCGCCCTGCCTGGCACCTGGCTGACGGCGGGCTACAACCTGGCAGGCTTTGACGGGATCGGGAATCAGTACACCAGGAAGGGAGCCTACGTGCGGCTGGACTTGACTGTGGATGAAACGCTGGGGGACGGGAGGAAATGACGCGAAAGTTGACGCGGTTGAAGAACTGGGCGGGTGTGATTCTGGGAACTGCCGCTTGCTTGCTGGGGACTGCGCGTGCGGAAGGTTCGGTGCAAGTCAGTCTGGGAAGCACCGATGCTGCGCAGCCCTTTAACCAATTTCTCTTCGATTACGATGAAGTTAACACATTCGTGAAGACAGCCACCAAGCCTGTGTATGTAGATATACGTACGCCAGGTGAGGTTATCAACGTCGCATTGTGCGGTTCTGTTGACGCTGACACCGTACGAATTGAAGTGTACAACCCGTCTGGTACGTTGGCGGCGACATACGTTCCAGCCAACGCAACAGCGGCAGGCAAAATCGCATGCAATTCACCCCTGAACGCACCAATTACTACTGCCTATAAATACACCACGTCGGCCAGTGGTACCTATCAGCTTCGCTTGTACAACACATCTACCAACGAGAATCATTTCAAGCGTTTTGACATCACCGTCACGCCCAATACCGCTACCGCACCTGATCCCAGGGTCAACGGCGGGCGGGTCTGGGCCTATGCCTGGGCTTTCAACGGGAACAACAGTTTCGGCACGGTAGGGGCGACGGATGCAGACTATTTTGTGCGAGTCCCTGGGGGCCGCAGTGGTACTGAGTACATCTGGAAACTCGACCTCAACCGTTTTGCTGGCCAGCGCTATGAAATCATCGCGAACTCAATCGGCCTGGATGCACCCAACTCTGGCTACAGCGCCGACGGTTCCGCTTCGGCCAAGCCCGTGCATCCCATTTATCTGAGTTATCCTACCCAGGTTTTATCACCGCCCACAGCCGTTCCTGTGATCTCAAATTTCCGTTTTGAAGGTGCCAACGGACGTAAGTTCATTTCGCCGGGAACGACGTTGGGTGTCAATGATAGTGGCAATTTTAAATTCACGAGCGATGTTGATGGCACCTACGCTATTACTATCGATACCAATAAAGATGGAATCTTTAGTTCAGGTGACCGTTTGTTGCTCGGCACTGCCTCAGCTGCTTCTGAAACGTCTGTTGTCTGGGATGGAAAGGATGTCTCAGGTAATGTTCTGGCGGTTGGAACGTATAATGCAGAGCTTAAGCTGCGTCTGGGTGAATACCACTTCGTGGCTTTCGATGTCGAGACCAGTGGTGGCGGAGTCTCCAATGGTTTGACAGTCTACCGCGCCACTTCACAGACGGGGACAGTTGGGACACAGGTTTATTGGGATGACGTCACCAAGCTGGCGGGCTTAGGCCTGGGTGGCACGACCAATTTGCCTAATGGTGGTGCGTCGGGAACGGCGGCTGGTGCCCACACCTGGGGCAACTTTGCGGCAGGCAGTCTGGGTGATACGCGCTACCTCGATACCTATGTGTATGGATTGGCCAGCAGTCTGGTTCTACCTGCTGCCATTACCAGCGGCGACGCAGAAATAAGTGGAAAAGTCTATAACGATATTAATGCCAATGGCCTGATAGAGGCGAATGAGGCAGGTGTTGCAAATGCAACACTGCAACTCTTGAACTCAAGTCAGACCGTTGTGATGACCGCACAAGCGGATTCCAGTGGAAATTATGCATTCTTGGGTGTAAATGCCGGAACATATACAGTTCGAGTGGTATCGGACAGCGCTCTTAGCGGAAAAGCACCCACTGCACCTAACCCAGCACAGCGATTGATAACAGTTGACTCCACGGCTGTAGCCAACAATAACTTTGGCTTCATATCATCCGTTGACCTCGCGGTAGACAAGAGTGGGCCTGTTGCTGTTGGTTCCGGTGGCACTGTGAGCTATACCGTGCGCGTCTGGAACAACGGTCCTGACACTGCGAGCGGAGTCGCCGTCAATGACACCATTCCTGCGGGATTTACCGTGACTGGCATTGCATGTCTGCGAACAGGCAGCGCGGTTTGCGGGACCCAGACTTTTACAAGCAGCAGCGTCAGCATCGTTACCGGGAATCTTACCCTGGACACCACTCCTACCAATGCCATTCCTGACGGCAATTTCTTGACCTACACTATTACCGGTACGGCTGCGGCCAACGGCTCTCTGAGCAACACCGCCAGTCTGAGTGTTCCCAGCGGACAGCAAGATGGCGTGGTCAGCAACAACACCAGCTTGCCAGTGGTGACAC
This sequence comes from Deinococcus humi, assembly GCF_014201875.1. Classification (NCBI taxonomy): domain Bacteria; kingdom Thermotogati; phylum Deinococcota; class Deinococci; order Deinococcales; family Deinococcaceae; genus Deinococcus; species Deinococcus humi. Next base: position 22,376 of record NZ_JACHFL010000014.1, read on the forward strand.
GAATTGTTGATGCCGTCAACGAATCCACGCTTAATTTGACGTGGGGAAACGGCAGCACTGTCGGTGTGCTGAACAACGATACCAACGGCGGCGCTGCGGCAACGACAGTCAACACCGTTGTGACGGTGACGAACAATGGAGGAATGGCTGGTCTGACAGTGAATGGGAGCGGTCAGCTTGTGGTGCCTTCCACGGCACCTGTGGGTACCTACACCGTGACTTACATGCTGTGTGACAGCGTGGTGGGAACGGCCTGTGATACAGCCACAGTGCAGCTCGTCATCAGCGCGCCCAGCTACGCAATCTCAGGCCAGGTCTATGAGGATTACAACTACGGCGGTGGCCTGGGCCGGGACTACAACGCAGAACAGGGCATGAGCCTGCGCCCTGGCGTACGGGTGGAACTGTACAATTCAGCAGGCGGAAACATTTTGGCCGCCGCACTGACCGATGCTAGCGGGGCATACACGTTCACGGGACAGCCTACCGGCACGTACAGGGTGCGTGTTGTCAACGGCTTCGTGACCAGCAGTCGGGCTGGCGGCTGCACCCCTAGCACGGTGGTCACGGTCCTGCCAGCCAGCTGTACTCAACTGCCCGTTCAGACCTACAGCTACAACACGAGTCAGGTGGGCGGCGCGAATCCGGCCATCATGGACCCCTCGCTCAGCACGACCACTCTTCCCACAAGTGCACAGTCGGTAGCAACCGTGACAGTGGGAAACACCAACGTACTGAACGTCAATTTCGGCTTCAATTTCAGCACAGTGGTCAATATCAGCGATGCTGGCCAGGGCAGCCTGCGGCAGTTCATCGTCAATGCCAATGCGCTGGCAAACACGGGTCTGGCCCAGAACGGCAACCGGGGCGCAGTGGTCACGGGCCTTATTGAAGCCCTGCCCGCCGCCCGCGACACCAGTATCTTCATGATTCCATCCGCTGCATTGCAAGGTGGAGTGGCGGTTATCCCGGTTAGCACTCCCGTTTTGCCCGCCCTGACGCGCAGCAACATCAGCATTGACGGCACCACCCAGAGCATCAACATTGGCAACAGCAACCTGGGAACGCTGGGGACGGGCGGAGTGGTGGGTTACCTCAACACGGCCACGCTGGACACCGTGCAAAGGCCGGAAGTGCAAATCGTGGGCATCTCGACTCTGGCCATCGGATTGGATGTGCAGGCCAACAGTACCCAGGTACGTGGCCTCTCGATCTATGGCTTCGGCAGTGCTGCAAACAACGACAACAATGCCAACGTTCGTATTGGCAACGACTTCATCACCACCATGATCGAGGCCAACATCATCGGGTCTTCGGCCAGTACCTTTTCCTGCGGCGCTGCTACCACGGTGGCCCTGAGAACGAGCAACGCTGACAATATCCGCTCGGTAGGCGGCGACAACGGGACCGTGCAGAACAATCTGATCGGCTGCGCAGCGGGCAAGGGCTTCGGTGTAGAGGGCTCTTCAGTGGGCTGGACCATCATCAACAACGAGATTCGTGGCAATGCGATTGGCAACACCAACCTTGATGGGATCGACCTGGAGAACGGCGGAAGCAAAAACCACATCGTGCGTGGAAACCTGATTGTCGAAAACGCCGGTGTAGGTGTGGACGGCTATCAGGGGGGGGGTGGCAACCTGATTGAACGCAACACGATCATGGGCAATGGCATCGGCCAGGGTGGTGCCCCGGGTGAGACAGCGGGCGTCAGGCTCTACAGTTCCAATAACACCATCAAGCACAACGTGATTGCCTTGAACTACGGTGCGGGCGTGTTGGTCACAGATACCAGCACTGGCAATCTGATCTCGCAGAACAGCATTTATGATAACGGCACGGTTCTGGCTGCAAATGGCACGGCGTCCAGCGCACAAATTGGAATTGACCTGAATGCTCCGGGTGAATCTGTCACCACAGGCGCTGCCCCTTATGTCACCCGGAATGACAACGGTGACGCTGACAGTGGCGGCAACAGCCTGCTCAATTTCCCGGTATTCGAGACGGCGCAGATCATCGGCAGCAATCTGCAATTGACCGGCTATGCCCGGGCGGGCAGCACCATCGAACTGTTCATTGCGGCGGCGGATGCCAGCGGCTTCGGAGAGGGCAAGACGTATTTGCTCACCCTGACCGAGGGCAGTGGGCAAGACACCGACACCAGTACGGGCACTTACAACACGTCCACGGTGGGCACTGACACCACCAACCGCTTTAAGTTCAGCGTTGCGCTCCCGGCGGGGGTTGGGGTGGGCACCCGACTGACTGCCACCGCCACCTGCCTCGGCATGGCCTGCACCGGCACCACCGTGACCGCCAACTCCACCAGCGAATTTAGCTACAACATTCCCGTCACGGGCCAGCCCCCCAGCCTTACCCTTTCCAAACTGGGCCGCAACATCTCGACCACTCCGACAGGCACCTTCATCGGCAGCACCGGCAGCATCGGCGTCAAGCCCGGCGAAACGGTGGAATACTGCATTGTCTACAGCAATGCGGGCGGCGCAGCCACCAACTTCGTCCTCAAGGATTACGTCCCGGTGGGCATGGTTATCGTGCCCAACGCCTACAGCGCTGGCAATGGGGTGCGTTACGCCAGCGGCTCCACGGTGGTGGTGGGCGCCTCGGCAGCGCCAGCAGGACTGGACCTGACCAATGCCAACGACACCGATGAGGGCACGCTCGACAGCACCCCGGTCACCAATCCCACTGATCCGGCGGGCAGCCCACAGCGCCCTGGCCTGATGACCTTAAGTTTGGCAAATGTGCCCGCAAGCAGCACCGGCACAGTCTGTTTCCAGGCGAAAGTTCCTTAACGTACAGACTCACAGAAATTTGATGTGTGGTGGCCTCTCCGAAAAGGAGGCCGCCTTTTTTCTTGCTCCTGACCTACAATTCCTGGCGTGTCTCCCCGGCTGCGCGGCGCGCTTCTCTTGATTCTGGTGACTGCCGTGTGGGGGAGTACCTTCGCGGTGGTCAAGACCCTGGGCGAGCTGCTGCCTCCAGCCCAGCTGATCGCGTGGCGCTTCCTGATTGGCTTTGTGGCACTGCTGCCCGCCCTGCTGATCCGAGGCTGGGGCCTGCGGCGAAGGCGGGCTGATCAACCAGCGCCCGCCGTCCCGCCGCATTTTTCCTGGAAGGGTGGACTCTGGCGCGACGGTCTGTTGCTGGGCGTATGGTTGATCGCGGGCTACGGCACCCAGACGGTCGCCCTGCAAACCACCACTGCCAACCGGGCCGCCTTTTTCACGGCCCTGAGCGTGGTGTTGGTGCCGCTGTGGTTGGTCATCGCGCAGCGGCGCAGGGTGCCCCTCCCGTTGCTGGCCGCGTTGCCCCTGGCCGTCCTGGGGCTGGGGCTGCTGTCCTGGGAAGGCGGCGCGTGGGTGATCGGCGACGCCTGGGCGCTGGCCTGCGCCGTGACCTATGCGGGCTTCATTATCACGCTGGAACGGCTGTCGAACCAGCACGCGGCGCTGCCGTTCACGCTGGCGCAACTGGCGGCAGTGACGCTGCTGGCGTGGCTGTGGGCGGGTCTGTCCGGTGGGATAACCTGGCCCCCACCCGCCGCCTGGGGGCCGCTGCTGTACCTGGGCGTGGCGGCCACCGCCCTGACCACCCTGCTACAAACCGTGGGACAGCGCACCGTCAGCGCTGCCGAGGCCAGCCTGATCTACGCGCTGGAGCCGGTGACGGCCACCCTGTTCAGCTTCTTATTGATCGGCGAGCGGGTAGGCCTGCGCGGCGCTCTGGGAGGCCTGCTGGTGGTGGGCAGCACGGTCCTCAGCCAGCGCAGAGGGGGCGAGGCCCGGCCGGAAACGCCCACGCCCCTGGCTGAGTAGAAACGGAACGGCTCAGGGATCGCCGAACCTCAGCCAGTCTCAGTTCGCCCGATTGCCCTGCGTCTGTTGAACTGTGTGTTCGGCAGCCTTCAATACCTCGGCGGCCTGGCCGTTCGCCAGGGTGTCGAGCAGCTCGCGGTAGCGGGCCTCGATATCAGCGCGGTCCGCCGAGTTTTCAATATTGGCCAGGGCGTCCTCGCGGACCAGTTCGGCGTGCCAGCGAATCACGGCGCGGCGCTCGGCGTCTTTCAGACACGAGGCGGTGATGCTGAACACCTCCAGCATCCGGACCATCACGCTGGGGCTGCCCTTGCCGTACTGGCGGATCATCGAAAACATGCTCTTCGCCAGGCCGACAAAATCGGTGACGGGGACCACCAAGCGCACCACATGGTCTACGTGGTACACCCCATCGGGCCAGCGGCGGTCTTGCAAGCTGCACAGCGCGTCGCCGAAGCGGTCGATGATGTCGATGGCCGTCACCGGATCGTTGACGCCGGGGCTGAGCGCGCGGGCAGCGACCTCTGAGAGCTGGCGCACGCTGTATTCGAGGTCCTGCCCCACGGTGCGGCGATCTCCCAGGGTGAGCGCGTCTATCACGTCCGCCGGGAGCCTGGGCACCCCCACCGCAATCACCGAGTTGGGAAACACGTAGTCGCCCGGCCGGACATGCAGCAGCAGGGCCACGTCTGCCTCCTCGGCCCGCCTGAGCAGCAGGTCGTTGTCGGTCAGTTGCAGGTACCCGCTCCTGGGCGCGTGCAGGACCTCGCCGCCTGCCCAGAACTCGGGTGGGGGGGCCACCGCCAGATCCTGGCCCGGCTCTTCCTTCAAGGTGGCCCGCATCAGGGCGTCACGCATGTCGTCGCGCAGCAGATTGGCGACGTGGGTCATGTTGATCGAGCCGGTAACGTGCGCCAGGTAGTACACCAGCATGGCGACGCTGACGATCGCCAGCACCAGCGCGAAGGTCACGTTGTAGTGGGGGACGAAAGGCTGGTCCTCGCTGCCTGTCACAGTGCGCAGGGTATACAGCGCGAAGGCGAAGGTGGCGATAAACGTGCCCAGCGTGAGCTGGTTGCCCCGGTCCCGCGTGAAGTTGTCCAGCAAGCGTGGTCCCATTGACCCAGCGGCATACGACAGCGCGGCGATGGTGATGGAAAAGACCGTGCCAGCCACGCCGATGCTGCTGCCCGCAATGGCCGACAGCAGGCTGCGCGAACCAGTTTCACCGCCCCCGTACACGAAAGTCAGGCCGTCCGGGACACCGTAAGTCTCCTCAGCGCTGATGCCGGCCTCGGCCAGCACCAGGGCCAGCAGGGTCATCACGGCGGGAATGAACCAGAAGCCCTGGCTGATCTGGCGCAGACGCAGCCAGGTCCGTTTCATTGCGGCGCTGCGTCCGGTTGAGGCCGGGCCTGCCCGGCTTCACGCTGGAGCTGCTGTCTGCTCTGTGGATTGTCCTGGCGAGCGGGCCAGCCTTCGCGCTGCTTCGTGCGGTCGCCATCCGTGGCCTCGGTCTGATCGTGGAAGAGAAGCTGCTGGGTGGGAAAGGGCAGATCAAATCCGGCCGCGGGCAGGGCGTTGCGGATCGCTTCCAGCACGGTGTCCTGGGCTTCCACGGCCTCCTTGCGGACGGGCGGATCAATCCAGAACCGAACGTCCAGGTTCACCGAGAAGTCGCCCAGTTCCCTGACGAGCACGCTGGGGGCAGGGTCTTGCAGCAGTCCGTCCAGCCCGCCCAGCGTCTCCAGGATCAGCTTGCGGGCCGCCGCGATGTCGTCGCCGTAACCGATGCCCACCGTGACAGACAGCCGGCGGTGGTCGTAAGCCGTGTTCACGGTGACGCGGTTGGTGTACAGCTCGGAATTGGGAATGACCACCCGGCGGTTGTCGTAGGTGCGCAGCAGCGTGGCGCGCACCTGAATATCCTCCACGACGCCCTCGTGATCGCCGGAGACGATCTGGTCACCGATCCGGAAGGGGCGCGTGACCAGAATCAGGATGCCCGCCAGCAGGTTCTGGAAGATGTCCTTAAAAGCAAAGCCGATGGCCACGCCGCTCACGCCAAGGGCCCCGAACAGCGAGGCGGCGGTCAGCGTCGGGAAAATCACGGTCAGGGCCACCAGCACCCCTACTGCCAGGACCAGCCACGACACGATGCGCGAGAACACCAGCGCAATGCCCCTGGGCTGCCCCGCGCGCTGGGCCACGCTGGTCACGGCGTTGCTCACTGCCCGGGCAATTCCCATGAAGACCAGGAACACCAGCAGACCGATCAGGATGTTGGGAATGGTCACGAGAAAGCTCTGGAGCAGGTTCTGCATTCGCGTCCAGACGGCGCTCAATTCGAGATTCATGCAGTCCTCAGCTTACTGTGCGGACCATCGGCCGCAGATCCAGAGCATATTCATGTCGCTTTGACTGTTGGCCGGATCGCGCGGCTGATGCTGCCCTCCTCGGGCTCCTGCAAAACGCTGATGCGCCCGCCGGATTCCAGCACCGCGAAGGCCACGCCGTCCACGCTGTTCACGCCTGCCTGCCTCAGTTCCTCATACAGGATCGCCTCCGAAACGCGGGCGTGGCGCATGGCCTCCTTGCGAATCTGCCCACGTTCCACCAGGACCACGGGTCCGTTGTCAAAGGTACGCTGGGCACGCTGCGAGCGGGCGCTGAGGGCCGAGACCATCCACTGCAACCCCACCAGCACCAGCAGGCTCAGGCTGCTCTCCACGATGCTCTTGCCCAGAATCGCGCTGGCGACCAGCGATCCGGCCGCCACGTTGGTCAGAAAGTCGTAGGAGGTGAAGGTGGCGAATGTCCGCGCGCCGAAACTCCGGGCCAGGATGACGATGTACCCGAACAGCAGCGCCGTGCTGAGGACGATCCGCACCACCAGCTCCAGTGACCAGCCGTTCTCCGGGGTCAGCAAGTCTTTCAGGACGGTCCAGAACAATTCCATACGGCAGTGTGCCGCCTGAGTCCGGCAGGTCCGTGTGCTGAGAGTAGAGGCTGACTTCATCACGAACGGGGAGGCACGGTCACCCACGGCCCGCTCCTGCGTTCCTCACGCGGGTATGCTGGCAGGATGACTGCGCCCGACACCCATCCGCCCGAGCCCGCCGCGGCGCGGGTGGCCCCCAATTTCATCACTGAGATCATCGAACGTGACCTCCAGAGCGGCAAGTACACGGGCATCGTGACCCGCTTTCCGCCCGAACCCAACGGCTACCTGCACCTGGGGCATACCTTCGCGTCGTTCCTGGATTTCCAGACCGCCGTCCAGTTCGCGGGCCGCTACCACCTGCGGCTGGACGACACCAATCCGGAGGGCGAGTCCCAGGAATTCGCCGAGGGCATCATGGCGGATCTGCGCTGGCTGGGCTGGGACTGGGGCGAGAACCTGTTCTACGCCTCCGACAACTTCGAGCGCTACTACGAGTACGCCGAGCAGTTGATCCGGCAGGGCGACGCCTACGTGGACAGCGTGAGCGGCGAGGAGATGGCCCGCCTGCGCGGCGACGCCCACACCCCCGGCACGCCCAGTGAATACCGGGACCGCAGCGTGGAGGAGAACCTCGATCTGTTCCGCCGCATGCGGGCGGGAGAATTTCCTGACGGGGCACACGTCCTGCGCGGCAAGATCGATCTGGCCAGCGCCAATATGAAACTGCGCGATCCGGTGCTGTACCGCATCAAGCGCGCGTGGCATTACCGCGCCGGGGACGCGTGGTGCATCTATCCCATGTACGACTTCCAGCATCCCCTTCAGGACGCCATCGAGGGAGTCACCCACAGCATGTGCAGCCTGGAGTTCGTGGACAACCGCGCCATCTACGACTGGCTGATGGAGCGTCTGGACTTTGCCCCGAGGCCCCACCAGTACGAGTTTGGGCGGCGCAGCCTGGAGTACACCATTGTCAGCAAGCGCAAGCTGCGGCAACTGGTCAGGGACGGCCACGTGAGCGGCTGGGACGATCCCCGCATGCCCACGCTGCGTGCCCAGCAGCGGCTGGGGGTCACGCCGGAAGCGGTTCGCGCCTTCGCCAGCCAGATTGGGGTGAGCCGCACCAATCGTACCGTGGACATCGCCGTCTACGAGAACGCCGTGCGCGATGACCTGAATCACCGCGCCCCCAGGGTGATGGCGGTCCTGGAGCCCCTTCGCGTGACGCTGCAGAACCTGGCGGAGACGCGCACCCTGCAGCTCCCGTACTGGCCGCACGACGTGATCGAGGCGTCCGTCGATGGTCTGGTGGCGCTGCCTGGTGGCGAGCGGGTGGCCCCTGGACAGGCTGTGCGCGACGTGCCCCTGAGCCGTGAACTGTTCATCGAGCGCGAGGACTTCAGCGCCACGCCCCCAAAAGGGTACAAGCGCCTGACCCCCGGCGGCACGGTGCGCCTGCGTGGGGCGGGCATCATCCGTGCCGACCGCTTCGACACGGACGAAAGCGGCAATGTGACCCACATCCACGCCACGCTGCTGGGCGAGGAGGCGAAGGCGGGCGGGGTGATCCACTGGGTTAGTGCCGAGCACGCCATCGCCGCCGAGTTCCGCCTGTATGACCGCCTGTTCCGTGTCGCCAATCCGGAGGGTGACAATCCCGACGACATCGCCCCCGACTTCGATCCCGAACAGACCAGCCACGACAGTGGGCCACTGGACACCGGCTTCCTGCGCTACCTGAATCCCGGCAGCCTGCGGATCACGCGCGGCTACGTGGAGGCCAGCGTCGCCAACGATCCGGCAGACACCCGTTACCAGTTCGAGCGTCAGGGCTATTTCTGGCGCGATCCGGTGGATAGCCGGGAGGACGCTCCGGTGTTCGGGCGCATCATCACCCTCAAGGATGCCTGGGCGCAGGCGCAGAAAACGGAAAGTGGCAAGTCGAGGGTGGAAGGGAAGAAACCCAAGGCCGAGGTCGCCCCCTCTGCCGCGGGCGGGGGGCAGCTTGCCTTGACGCCCGAACAGGAGGCCGAGGTCACACGTCTAACGGGTTTGGGCGCTGCCCAGGGCGACGCGCGGACGATTGCGCGGGACGGGGCGTTGCTGGGCTTCCTGGCCGGTGCCGTGCCGGACGAGGGATTCGCCCAGGTGGCGTCGTGGACGGTCAACGATCTGGCGACGCCTTTGCGGGCCGGAACGGTCAGGTTAGGGGCCGCCGAACTCTCGCCGCTGGCCGGGTTGCTGGCCTCCGGCAAGATCACCTCGCGGGTGGCCAGAGACGCTCTGGCCCGCGCCGCCGAATCCGGCGAGGCTCCTGTCGCCATCATCGAGCGCGAGGGCCTGAGCGCCGGACTGAGTGAGGCCGAACTGGAGCGTATCGTGGCCGGGGTGCTGGCGGAACATCCCACCGAAACCGAAGCTTACCGGGGCGGCAAGACCGCGCTGCTGGGCTTTTTCACCGGACAGATCATGAGGCTCAGCAAGGGCAAGGCAGAGCCGGGACGGGTGGCGCGGGTCTTGAAAGCGGCGTTAGACGGCAGCTGAGCGCAGGAAAATGCTGGCGGGCCAGGGCAACATCTCCCTGACCCGCTGTTGTCCTAGTTCAGCATCCGTCCGTCCTGCTGGCCCATCAGGGTCTGCGCCCGCGCCAGCAGATCTTGCAGGGTGCTGTGCCAGTCGTCACTTTCAGCCGTGTGTTCCAGCGCCTGCTGGGCGTGGGCAATGGCAGCGGCGGGATTGGGAAAACCTTGCTGGGCCATCACGTCAGCGGCCATCTGGTGGCCGATGATCCAGTCGCGGCTGTCGGGGGCGGCCTCGCGCACCACACGCTCGTAGTGTTCCAGCGCCTCGTCCAGCTGGAAGTAGTCCAGGGCCACGCTGCCCAGCACCAGGCTGGCGGGGATCACCGCGCCCTGTGCCAGGGCCTGTTCGGCGGCCAATTGCGCCTCCGGCATGCGCCCCAGGCGGTAGTCGCACTCGGCGATGTCGGCCAGGACCTCCGGCTGGTAGGGGTAATTGGGCTCGTTCAGGGCAATTTCCAGCCGGTCACGGGCCTCCACCGGGCGGTCCATGTCCAGCAGGGCCACGCCCAGCTCGTGGTTGGCGTAGGGACGGTCCACCTCCTCGGCCAGCTCCAGGGCGGCCTCGAACGCCTCGATGGCCTTTTCCTGCTGGCCCAGGTGACTCAGGATCTGACCGCGCAGCAGCGTCACCACGTAGCCCGGCGTGCCGTGCTGGCGCTCCAGCCGGTCGGCCTCACGGATCATCTCCAGGGCGGCTTCCGGCTGATCCATCTGCAGCAGGGCCTGGGCGCGCAGGTAGTGCCAGGTGGCCAGATTCAGCCCCTCATCCTCGGCCTGCGCGGGATTGGACCGCGCCGTCTGCTTGGTGCCGTAGAGCAGCCGTGCGCCATCGAGAACGCTCTTGGCCACGTCGGGCTGACCGTCCTGAATCAGCAGCGCGGCCTGTTCCTGCAGCATGACGGCGCGGTCCAGACCGCCCGCCAGGTGCGCGGCCTCTGCGTACAGGTTGATGGCGTCTGCGGTGTTCCCCAGTTGTTCCTGGCTGTCGGCCTGCCACGAGCGCAGGCGCCAGCGCAGGTGCGGGGGCAGTTCGCCCGTTGCCAAGGGAAGGTCCAGCGCTGCCTGCGGTTGCTCGGCCAGCGCCAGGGCGCACAGCGCATGGAACCGGGCCACCGGATCGGCCGTCTCCCGGATCTTCTCGTCGGGCAGCGCTGCGTGCGGGCCGCGCGTGCGGGCATCCAGTTCAGCGCTCAGGGCCAGGTACAGTGGGTCACCCGCCACCCCCGCGTTCAGCCTGCGGGCCTCCGACAGCGCCGTGCCGAGCTGCTCGGTGGCCGCGTCGCCGTACAGCGCGTGCAGGCTGCCCAGATACAGGCACAGGCGCGCCGCCGTGGCCAGCCCAGTCTGGCTGGCGCCCGATCTGCCCGCTCCCGCTCTTGTGGGCATGGCCTCGTCCAGCGCCGAGTCCAGCACCCCGAAGGCCATCTCGTAGTCGCCTCCAGCGAGTGCCGTGCAAGCCTGTTGCCAGGTGGTGTCCGCGTCAATCATTCCCTGTCAGGATAGTCCATCCACTGCTCGGCCGAGCGTGCCCGGGCGGTAGCCCCTCTGCCAGGACGCTGTCGCCTATCTTTTCGGCGCGTGACGCAACCTTTCGGAACGCTAAAGGTGACCCTGAATCACAGTTGTAATGCGGGACAATTTCATACACCTTGAGTCTGGTACACTCAAGTCTAGAAGGGGCGAAGTGCGCCCCATTTCCCCCCTTTCCCCCTGGAGGAACGTTCTTGAGGCGGCTCAATCCCTGGCTGATCGTATTATTCGTCCTGGCACTGTTTTTAATGTTTTCGCAGACGCCCAACGGACGGGTCAATGTCAACTACAACGAATTCAAGACCCTGCTGGATCAGGGCAATGTCTCTCAGGTCGTAGTGCGTGAGAACAACGCCAATGTGGTCCTCAAGGCACCCACCGAGGTCAAGCTGGCCACCAACCCCGGTCAGCAGCCCCGCACCACCAGTACCACCAACTTCTCGGTGCGTCTGCCCAGCAGCCTCGCCGTCCCCGACAGCAGCCTGATCACCGAGCTGGAAACCCAGAACGTTGATTACCGCTTCGAGGCCCCCAGCCAGTGGCTCGGCATTCTGCTGAATTTCCTGCCCATTATCCTGCTGATCGGCCTGATGTACTTCTTCTTCATGCGCGCCCAGGGCGGCCAGAACGGCGTCATGCAGTTCGGTCAGAGCAAGGCCAAGAAGTACGGCAAGGAAAACCGTGTGCAGACCAAGTTCACCGACGTGGCCGGTCACGAGGAAGCCAAGCGCGAACTGATCGAGGTCGTCGACTTCCTGAAAAACCCCGGCAAGTACCACCAGATCGGGGCGGAAATCCCCAAGGGCGTGTTGCTCGTCGGCCCTCCCGGCACCGGGAAAACATTGCTGGCCCGCGCGATTGCGGGTGAGGCGGATGTTCCCTTCTTTAGCGTCAGCGCTTCTGAGTTTATGGAAATGTTCGTAGGTGTCGGTGCCAGTCGTGTGCGGACGCTGTTCGAGGACGCCCGCAAGAGTGCCCCCGCGATCATGTTCATCGATGAGATCGACTCGATTGGCCGCAAGCGTGGTGCGGGCATCGGCGGCGGTCACGACGAGCGTGAGCAGACGCTCAACCAGATCCTCTCCGAGATGGACGGCTTCGACAAGTCCAGCAACGTGATCGTGCTGGGGGCCACCAACCGCCCTGACGTGCTGGACCCGGCGCTGCTGCGTCCCGGGCGTTTCGACCGTCAGGTCACCATTGACCTGCCCACCATGAAGGAGCGCGAGGCTATCCTCAAGGTCCACCTGCGCAACAAGCCTCTAGCCGAGGGCGTGGACGTGAACGAGGTGGCACGCAGCACGCCGTACTTCAGCGGCGCGGACCTGAAGAACATCACCAACGAGGCCGCGCTGGAAGCCGCCCGCCTGAGCAAGACCCAGATCGACATGAGCGACTTCTACCGCGCGCTAGACAAGATCACGCTGGGCCTGGAGAACTCCTCGTTGAGCGTCACCCCTGAGGAAAAGAGGGCCATCGCTTACCACGAGGCCGGGCATGCCGTCACCGCCGCCGTGATTCCAGGCAGCGACAGACTCCAGAAGGTCAGCATCATTCCGCGTGGGCGGGCGCTGGGTGCCGCGTTCTATCTGCCCGAGGAACAGGTCCTGATGAGCAAGGAACGGCTGGAAAATCAGTTGGTGGTGGCCCTGGGGGGCCGCGCCGCCGAAGAGGTCTTTATCGGTAGCGTGACCAGCGGCGCCGCCGACGACTTCCGCAAGGCCAGCAATATCGCCCGCAAGATGGTGCTGGAGTGGGGCATGGGCGAGAACTTCAAGAACATGGCCCTGAGCAGCGATTCAGGCCCGGTCTTCTTGGGTGAAGACATGGCCCGGCCCAAGGCCTTCAGCGAACACACCAGTCAGCTGGTGGACGAGGACGTCAAGCGCATTCTGAACCATGCCTTTGAGCGTGCCCGCGATCTTGTGACCGAGTACAAGGCCGCCATGCACGAGGTTGCTGAGGCCCTGCTGACCCAGGAACTGATCACTGGCGACGTGGTGCGTGACGCGGTGGCAAAGATTTCCAACCCGCAGATGCCGATGCCGCAGACGACTGCTTAAGCTTCCTCTGCAACTGAAATCCCCCGCCGAGTCGCGGGGGTTTTTCTGTGGGCCTTGCCTATGGCCTAGGCTTTAAGGTTCGGCAGGTAGAACAGTAAATCCAGCGACGGCGGTTTAATTCCCTGCGTCCGCAGCAGCGCGGCGATCTGAGCGGTATGCCTGACCTCGTGCAGCATGACGTGCCACAGCAGGCCATCCAGCTTGAAGTGTTCCTCGGGACTGTCCTCTACCACGCGCTCCAGATCGGTGTCGGTCAGGGTCGCCAGGTAATCCAGCGTGCTCTGCTCCACCGCCCGCCAGTAGTCCAGCAGATCTGAAAGGAGAAATCGGGCGAAGACCGGGCCATTACCCGCGTTTTTGATGGCAGGAAAGGCGTCCTCGACAGGCGTGTCCTGCAAAATCGTGTAGTGCAGCCAGCCGTCTTCCACGCCTGCGGTGTGGGCGACCAGATCCTTGATGCAGTGAAAGCGCTCGCCGTCCAGCAGCGGACGCGAAAGGACCTCATCAGGCACGCTTTCCAGCGTGGCCCATAAATCGCGGCGAGCGCGCATCAGGTAGTCGTAGGTTTCGGGAATATTCATTGTGGCTCCTTGTTCATCCAGACGCCCCAGGTAAGAGGCCCGGCGTCTCTGTCGGCGATGGGATGTCCGGCCAGTTTCAGGGCCAGTTTGATCTGGCCGTGGTGGTAGCCCTCGTGCCAGATCAGGTGCTGAAGCATCAGGAGTGGGTGACCGTAGTGGGACTGCATGGCCTCGCCTGTCGCCATCTGCCCCTGTACAGCGTCGTGGACGGCCACTGCGCTGGTCCTCAGCATTTGTGCGATCCGGGCGGAGTGGCGTTCGTCGGCCCATTCCTCCTCGGGGCGCAAGTCGGGCACAAGCCTGGGAACAAATTCCGGGGCGTTCTCCTCGACAAGAGACAGCCGAACAGCGTGCAGGTGGGTCAGCTGTTGCGCGATGGTGGGTCCGTCATCCAGGGGCCGGACGCCCAGCCCACCCTCCGGCATGAGCCGCAGCAGGTTCAACAAAATCAGGTTGTTGCGGTTCCAGGCGTTCAGTACCGTGGGCAGCAGGTTGGCCGTTTCCCTCATTCGCGCCAGATGGCCCAATGATTGTCCAGCGCGTCCATTTCCTCGGGGGTGCGACCGCCGGCCCGCAGAAGCGTCATGATCTGGCCCCGGTGGTGGCTGTCGTGGACGATGGTGTGCTGCAGGAAATGGGCCGGATTGGACCCGTACGCGCCCTCCTGCCAGGGATCATCGAAGGCGCGGCCCTCGTCCAGTGCGGATTGCACGGCTTTCAGGGCCGCCTCGTCTCCGGCTTTGAAGGCGGCGGCCAGCTCGCCCGGCGGGCAATCATGCCAGCGCCACAGTGGATCACCGTCCTCGTCCTTCTGGGTCGGGTCGAGCAGCGGCTCGGCGTGAACGCGGGACAGATTCCACAGCCAGCCGACGCGGAAGCCTGCCATGTGCCGCAGATGTCTACCCACGGTCCAGCCACCACGCCCGTCGGACAGGCCGAAGTCGGCGTCACTCAGCGCCGCCAGCAGAAACTCGTTCACTCGCCCATTGCGGCGGAAGGATTCGTGAAGCAGGGTCAGATCGGTCATCTTCTCTCCTTTGCGGGGCACTCAGCCCACGTCCAGCTGTACAGTCACCTCGTCACCTTCCGCGATGTTCTCGGCCTTGCGGATGATCAACTTGATCGGCAGGATGTACAGTCCATCCTTGGGAAACAGGGAGGTCTTCCACCCTGTTTCCCCCACCCTGGCCCTGACCGGGACCATGCCCCAGCCGTAGGTCACGAAGCGGGCGGCGGCCTTGATTTCCTGGGCCTGCTCGGCGGGGACAGTCACAAAATAGTGTGGCGCCGGGCCTTTCCAGAACCACACTGGACCGCTGAACTCAAGAGTGAGGGGCATCGTTCACCGCAGATTGTCCTATGGAAGTTGCAGGCGCAGGGGCCAGGTCTGCGGCCCGTCGCTCAGGCTGGCTGACGTCTTCGGGCTGTTCGGCACATCGCATCTCAGAGGCTGGGGGCAACCCCGAAGGTTCACCCTCCCTTCGTCGGGCGTGCTACGCGGCGCACACGCTGGCGAGGTTCGCTGCAGGGGTAGGGTCCAGTCATTCTTTACCGCTCCCAGAACTCTGGCGGCGTGATCCCCAGCAAACGCAGGTACACAATGCCCTGCCCCCGGTGGTGAATCTCGTTGTCCACTGCGCCGATCACCGCCGTGAACACCAGCATGTCGCCCCAGGCCAGCCTTTTGATCTCGCCGTACCGGGCGGCAGGAAAGGCGGGCAATTCGCGTTCAAGCTGCGCGGTCTGGGCCTCCCACTCGGCCAGCAGGTCAGTCTTGTCGGCGGACGGCACCCGCTCCCAGACGGGTTCACCCCAGCCACCCCCCAGCAGTCCATTCAGGTTGTACGCCGTCTGCCCGTGAACCTCCCAGACCATCTCGCCGAAAGGGCGCATGGGCGGCGCGGGTGCGAAGGTAAACAGCTGCTCGTCGGGAAACGCCTCTATCACCCGCCGCGTCAGGCGGCGGTGACCGAGCCAGTGTTCCAGCAGGTCGCTTGGGCGCAGAAGATGCGAATCGGTCATCGAGACCTCTCAGGCTTCGGGCAGGGTGTAGTCGAGGGTGTAGCGGTGGGCGCCGTCCACGATGTCCAGCGTCAGCTCGCCGCTCAGGCCGGCCAGTTCTCCGGCGCCTGAGTCGGGCACCACGCGGTAAGTCAGGCTCTGGCGGCCACGTTCGCTGACGCCCGCGTGGAAAAAGGCGAAACGGCCCTGCCTGCCCTCCAGCGTGGCCTGCACCGCTTCAATAGCGACATACACCGCCGAACCCTCCACAGGCGTCATGCAGGTCAGCATCTCCACCACGCTCTGGCCGCAGAGGTCGCCGCTCCATTGTTTGTCCAGCAGCATGTGCCCGATCTCCGGAACGGCCTGTACGGGGGCGTCGGCGCGCGGCCGGACGGTGAAGGTCCCTGTGGCGGTGTTGCTCATGGGGCCATGTACGCCGGAAACATGGGTGGCTCGATGCCTAGCGCCCGCAGGTACACGTAGCCCTGTCCCCGGTGATGGATCTCGTTGTCGATGTTGTAGATCGCAGCCGCCCAGCCGCTCATCTCACCCCAGGGCAGGGCGTGCAGCCGCGAGTAGTGCGTCACATCGACCTCCGGCAATTCAGCTTCGATGCGGGCGGTCAAGGCATCCCAGGCGTTCAGGAGTTCGGCACGGTCAGAAGACGTCCCGTCGCGCCAGTTCGGCATGGGCCATTCGCCCGTCCGCAGACCGCTCAGGGTCAGTTCGCTCACCTGATGAATTTCCCAGGCCAGGACGCCGAATGGGCGCATGCCTCCCACACTGAAGCTGAACAACTCGTCTTCGGGGAAGGCCTCGATCATCCGGCGGGTCAATCGGCGATTGCCCTGCCAATAATTCAAGAACTGGGCCGGGGAGACGATCACCGGCTGGGCTGTGGCCTGATCAGATTCTTCTACTGCGGGCATATTCGTCATCTTAACCTCCGTCCACAGCGTAACCTGGATTCCCGTCAGAACCTGTCGTCTTTGTGTGGCAGGATACATGAATGTATGACCCCTCCATGCGGGTGCTGACCGTGCTGGAACTGCTTCAGGCCCGCGAGAGCGTAACCGGTGCGGAGCTGGCCGCCCTGCTGGAAGTCAGCCCACGCACCGTTCAGCGCTACGTTGCCCGCTTACAGGATCTAGGCATTCCGGTGGAGGGGCGGCGCGGCGTGGGAGGCTCGTACTGCCTGAAACCGGGTTTCCGGCTGCCGCCGCTGATGTTCACGGGCGAGGAGGCCCTGAGTCTGGCGCTGGGACTGCGGGCGCTGCATCTGCTGGGGCTGGGGGCGCTGGCCCCGGCAGCCCACGCGGCGAGTGCCAAGCTGGCCCGCACACTGCCCCACGCCCTGCGCGAGACGGTGGAGGCGCTCTCGGGCGCGGTGCAGTTCGACTCCTCGCCGTGGGTGGTCTCCACCGACGCGGCGTTACTCTCTGAACTGCTGGGGGCCGTTCACGCCGCCCAGACGGTGGAGTTCTCCTATGCCTCACCGCAGTCCTTCCGTCAGACCCGCCGGGTGGACGTGTACCGCGCGCTGCATCTGGACGGACGCTGGTACGCGGTGGGGCGCTGCCACCTCAAAGGCGCCCTGCGCTCCTTCCGGCTGGACCGCATGACGGAGCTTCGTGTGCTGGAGACCACTTTCACGGCCCCCACCCGATTTGACGCGCTGGCCTACCTGCGCTCGACCCTGCCGACGCAGGCGCCTGCCGCGCCGATCAGCGTGTGGCTGGACGCCCCGCCCGAGGACCTGCGGGGCCGCGTCTCGGTGTGGTTCACCGACATCAGCGCCGAGGCCGGGGGCACCCGCCTGCGGGCCGGGCGCAGCGATCTGGGCGGTTTCGCTGCCTTCCTGCTGGGCCTGGACTGTGGTTTCCGGGTGGACGGCCCGCCGGAACTCCTGGCCGTGTTCGCGCGGCTGGGGGCGCGCTGCGCGGGTGTGGCACAGGGTCCATCCGTGACCGCAGCCGCTGGCGGAATCGATGCTCTGGGGAGCGGCCTCTGACGCCTGTGCCCCGTGTCTCCTGTAGCGCCAGGAGGGGCGTAAACTGACCCATGACCCAGTTGCCCCCCACCGCTGAAGACCTGGCCCAGGGCAGGGCGTACGTCGCCCCCGGCGTGACCGTTTACTACGATGCCCGCCGCTGCGTGCATGTCGCGAACTGCGTTCGCGGACTGCCGGAGGTCTTCGATACCGCCCAGCGTCCGTGGATTCAGCCGTGGCAGGCTCCTGCCGAGCGCGTGGTGGCGGTGGTTCGCACCTGTCCCACCGGGGCCCTGCACTACGCGCTGGAAGCCAGTGAACCTGAGAGGCCAGCCGATCCCACCACCGTCCGCCCCATCCCGGATGGCCCGCTGGTGGTGTCCGGCAACCTGAGCCTTCAAACGCCAGGGGGCGAGGTGAGGGAGGTGCGCGCCGCACTGTGCCGCTGTGGTGCGAGCGGCAATAAACCCTTCTGCGACGGCACGCACCTCAAGATCGGCTGGAAGAGTGGTGAGGCCCCGACCGTCAGTGGGGAAACGGGCAGGTAAACTGCCGCATGACCTCCTCCTCTGCCTTCAATGTTCCCGATCTCATCCGCAAGAAACGCGACGGTGAAGAGCATTCCCGTGCCGAACTTGAAGCCCTGGTGCTGGGCTACACGCGCGGCGAGGTGCCCGACTACCAGATCAGCGCGTGGCTGATGGCCGTGTACCTCAGGGGCATGGTCGCGCAGGAGACGGCGGACCTGACGGCGGTGATGGCCGCCAGCGGTGACCAGATGGATCTGGGTGGCCTGCCGCGCACCGTGGACAAGCACAGCACGGGGGGTGTGGGCGACAAGACCAGCCTGATCCTGACGCCCATGCTGGCGGCGCTGGGCCTGACGGTGGCCAAGATGAGCGGGCGCGGCCTGGCCCATACGGGCGGCACCATCGACAAGCTCGAAAGTTTTCCTGGCTGGACCTCCGAACTGTCCGAGGACCGCTTTATCGCGCAGGCGCACGACATCGGTCTCGCGCTGGTGGGGCAGAGCCGGGACCTGGCCCCCGCCGACGGCAAACTGTACGCCCTGCGCGACGTGACGGCCACGGTGGACTGTCTGCCGCTGATCGCTTCCTCGATCATGAGCAAGAAACTGGCCTCTGGCGCGCACACCGTGGTGCTGGACGTGAAGGTGGGGGCGGGGGCGTTCATGAAAACCCTCGACGACGGGCGGGCGCTGGCCCGCGCGATGGTGGACATCGGCACCCGCGCTGGACGGCAGGTGCGCGCCGTGCTGACTGATATGGACACCCCGCTGGGTCATCTGGCCGGCAACAGCCTGGAAGTGCACGAAGCCTTGGCTACCCTGCGCGGCGAGGGGCCGCAGGACCTGACCGAGCTGTGTGTGGCCCTGGCCGTGGAGGCGCTGGCGGCCTACGGTGAGGACGAGGCGGTGGCAGAGACCCGTGCCCGCGCCACGCTCCACGACGGCTCGGCACTGGCGAAGTTCCGCGCTTTCGTGACGGCGCAGGGCGGCGATGGGACGCTGGTGGACGATCCGTCCCTGCTGGATGTGGCTCCCGGACGCGCCGAGATCACCGCGTCCTCGGCTGGATTTGTGGACCGCATTGACGCCCTAAGCGTGGGCCGCGCGGTGCTGGCCCTGGGCGGTGGACGCGAGCGCAAGGGCGAGACCATCGATCACGGCGTCGGCGTGGAACTGGTCAGGAAACCGGGTGAGGCAGTGGCGTCAGGGGAAACGGTGCTGCGCCTGTATCACCGTGACGGGCGGGGGCTGGAGACCGCCCAGCGCCTGTTGACCGAGGGCCTGAGTATTGCGGAGACGGCGCCAGTGTCAGAAAAACTGATTCTGGACCGGGTGTTCTAGCCCCTGGAGCCCTCGGGGCAGCAACAGACCCCGAACGGCAACGTGGCCCGGTTACGGCAGCCGCAGCGTCTTGCAGTTCTCGCCGGGGCTCTCGGGCGCGTCCGGGCTGACGACGACGCGCTCGTCCTGGCCTACGAAGCCCTGGCAACGGGCGAGTTCACGCAGGTAGCCGGGGGTGTTGGCGTTGGCCTCGGCGTCCTGCAACACCTGCACGTCTCGCTCCAGACCCTTGACGCGGCGCTGAGCTTCCTCGGTCTGAAGGGTCCAGGTGACGCTGCGGTACCCGGCATTGATCAGCTGAAAGCTGAGCTGAACGATCCCCAGGCCGGCCAGCAGGCTGGTGAGCATCATGGTCAGGGGCAGACGGGCCAGGCGCCGCAGGCTGACGCGTCTGCGAGATGGAGAAGGGGGTGGGGGTGGGGCGGGCGCGTCGGTCATGCGGGTTGCAGCATAGCGCCCGGTCATGTGGGCCAGAGTGAGGCAGGCCAGGACGTTGAGGGCGTGGCCGGGCCGCTGACCTGGGGCGGGATGTTCAGCGACCGCAGCGCACATGGGCGTCAGGCCGGGGACCGCTACACTACGGGGCATGACCGCTCAGCCTTCCGCTGCTCCCGCTGGCGGGCGCATTCCCGCCCTGAACTGGAACGACGCCCACCGCACCATCATCCAGCTGCGTTTCGCCGACGTGGACGCCATGGGACACGTGAACAACGCCCGCTACGCCGAGTTTCTGGAGGTGGCGCGCATGGACATGTCGGCGGCGCTGGGCATCCAGGGCGACGATGACCGTTCCATGCTGGCTCGGCTGGAACTGGACTACGTGCGCGAGATCCGGCTGGGCCAGACGGTGTTTATCGAGTCGCTGGTAGAGCGCGTGGGCCGCAGCAGCTGGACGGTGGCGGCGCGTTTCGTGGCAGATAACGTGCCGTGCGCTTTTGCCCGTTCGGTCCAGGTGCGTGTGAATGCCGCCCACCTGCCCGAGGCGCTGCCCGAACGTTTCCGCAAGCTGGTGGGACCGTTGCTGGCCCACGGTCTCCAGGACTCATGAGCGGGCCGTCGCGAGACAGCCAGTACGATGACCGCGTGCTCTACCAGGGAGACCCCTGGGTGCGGCTGGACACCCTGCCGCGCCTGCTGGCAGAGGGCTGGCGGCGCACCCTCTGGGACGGCGGTGTGGTCAGCGTGGTCCGCACGCCCTTTCAGTGGGCGATGGGCTCCCCGGTGATTGAAATTGAGACAGGGGGCTACATGGGCGATGTGGGGCTGTACGTGCCGCAGGTGCAACTGGCTGAGGCCCTGGAACTCCTGGGCTTTGATCCAGAGGAAGCGGGCGGCGAGATACAGTGAGCCGTTGACCGCCCTGCCCTCTCAGCTCTCGCTTCCTGATCAGGAGTCTCTATGACCCATCTTTCTCTGTCCGAACAGCTCAGCATCGGTGTCGATGTCGGCGGCACCAAGATCGCCACCGGTGTGCTGCGCGGCGACGAATTGCAGGACCGTCACGTCCAACCCACCCCCGAGACCGGCTGGGAGGCGGTGCTGGACGTCGTTGCGGCCCAGATCCGTGATCTTCAGGCCAAACACCCGGCCGCCCGGTTGATCGGCGTGGGGATTCCGGGGCCACTGAACAGTGACCGCACCCGCGTCAAGTTCGCCCCCAACATCTACGGCTTCACAGACGTGCCGATGGTGGACGGCCTGCTGGAGCGGCTCTCGCAGCGCATCGTGCTGGAAAACGACGCCAAGGCCGCTGCCCTGGCCGAGGCCCACCTGGGCGCGGCACGGGGCACCGAGAGCAGCATCTACGTGACCGTCAGCACTGGCATCGGCGCAGGCATCGTGCTCAACGGGCGCATCTGGCGCGGGCGGCATGGCGTGGCCGGGGAACTGGGGCACATCACGGTGATGCCCGGCGGCCCAGTCAGCGGTGCGGGACTGGACGGCGCGCTGGAGGCTGTCGCCAGCGGCACCGCAATTGCCCGTGACGCCAGCTACGCCCTGAACCGCGACGTGACCACGGCCGAGGCCTTTAACCTGGCCCAGCAGGGCCATCCCGGTGTACGGCGCGTCATCGCGCAGGCCATGAAGCACATTGGCGTGGCGCTCGCGGACCTGCAGAAAGTGATAGACCCCGAGGTGTTTGTGATCGGCGGCGGCGTTGCAAGTGTGGGCGATTACTTCTTCCACGGCGTGCAGGCGGCCGCCGACGAGTATGCCAAGGGCTTTGCGCCCGTGACCATCCGCCGCGCCCAGCTTGGCCCCGATGCCGGAGTGATCGGAGCGGCCCTGGCGGCGCGGTATGGGTGAACAGGAAGGCTGAAACCGCCCTGTTACGGGCGGCGGAGGCCTTTTGCCTCCCGGCGTACTCGGCGGCGGGGCGTTTTTACCATAACGCTGAGCACGTCCGTAGCGTGATGACCGCCCTGGACTCACGCGGCGTCCTGACTCCGGCGTTGGCGCTGGCTGCCTGGGGTCACGATCTGGTCTACGACGCCACGGCAGGCGACAATGAGGACCGCAGCGCGGAAGTGTTTGACGGCTGGCTGGCCTCACGGCAGGCGTCCACCGAGCTTCGGCAGGAGGTCCGGGAGCTGATTCTGGCGACGAAACACGTCGCACCCCCAGCCAGCCGCGCCGAAGCCCTGATGGTGGATGCCGATCTGGCTATTCTGGGCGCATCTGCCGCTGAATTTGATGCCTACGACACCGCTATCCGGCAGGAATACGCGCACGTTCCCTCTTCGATCTACCGGACAGGCCGTCAAAAAGTCCTGCGCGGTTTTCTGAATCGGGAGCGCATTTATACGACGCCAGAGTTCGTGGAGCTGGAATGGCAGGCTCGGGTGAATCTGGTGAGGGTGGTGGGTCTACAGTAACGGGCCAGGTGGTCTGGTGATCCCTGCTTAAGCTTTGTGATTTCTGGAGGCCCAAAAGCTGGGGCGCGGCTGAGTGACATGACATCATCGGCTGGCCCTGCAGGGTCAGCCGATGGTTCTGGAGGCCGGAAGATGCCGAAAGCTAAAGCTTCGGTCGGGACAACCCTGGCAGGTTATCTGACTTTTTGCAGGAATGCCTGAGCGTTCACCACGCCATTACCCATAACATCGCTGGCGCCATTGCTCAGAGCGAGGTTGGCACTTTTGATGTCGGTTGCCGTGGCATTCAACTGAAGTGCGAGCTGACCCCTGAAGGCCTTTTGATAAGACTCACCCAGGGCCAGGGCCAACGTACCGCTCAGGACCGGTGTAGCGAACGAGGTGCCACTGACCAGGGCATAGTTCCCCCCAGGAACGGCGGTGGCGAGAGCCACTCCCGGCGCAGTGAGTTCCAGGGCACTTCCGTAATTGGACCAGCTGGCCAGGCTCCGGTCGCTGTTCACTGCCCCAGCATTGACAGCGTACTGACCGAGCACGTTCTTCATGGTGGAGTTGCGCGCCGGGTACGCGATTCGCTGGACGCCCTCATTGCCCACCGCGAGGGTCACATAGATGCCCTGAGCGGCGGCGCGGGCCAGCGCCAGACTGAGATCACTATCAACACTGGAGACAGCAGAGACGTTGATGACCTGCGCGCCCTGTTGAATAGCCCAGTCGACGCCAGCAGCGAGGTCTGCCACGGTTCCCTCGCCATCTGCATTCAGGGCGCGGATGGGCAGGATTCTCGCTCCCGGAGCAACCTGCAAGATCAGACTGGCAACCGCCGTTCCGTGCCCGTACATGGCGCTGGTGGCCGTGCGAACGTCCGTGGGATTGGTGTCCCGTCCAACGAAGTCGTACCAGGTGCCAGGAGCCGTCAAACGATTGGAAAAGACAGGATGGGACAGATCAAGGCCGGTGTCGACCACGGCCACGATAACGTCCTTGCCCAGTTGCGGCGCCAGAGCCTGGGCTTCACTCAGGTGAATGAGATTCCAGGCGGCAATGTTTTCACTGAACGTATTCAGGGCACCACCGGGGACGGTACTGGCATCCCGACTCGTGGCCCAGGCCCCAATCCTCCCTGTGGCCCAGGCACCAATCCGGCCAGTGGCAGCGGCCAGCTTCATCACCGGTGGAGTTTCGGTGGCCTGAGCCTGCAGGGTGCTTCCATGCTCTGACGGGTTGGCTGTGCTGAGTGGCGTGGTTCCACACGCAGCCAGCAAGGCACCAGTCAACAAGGGAAGGAAATAACGTATGTGCTTCATATCTTCAGGCTCCTAGCGGTAAATCTTGAGGAAGGAGTAGGCATTCACAGTGCCGTAACCCAGGCCCCAGGCAAAGTTGGAATCTTTGGCTGGCGTGGCAGTCCTATTAAGATTCGTTAATATAACTGAAATCTGGCTGGCGGTGGTAGGGGTCAGCCCGGTAGACAGGGCGAGGGTCACGATGCCCGAGACTACCGGTGCGGAAAACGAGGTGCCGCTCACACTGGCCAGCTGCGAACCTGGGAAAGCAGTGACGATGTTCTCACCGGGCGCCGTTATCTCCAGATTCGGGCCATACGTACTGAAGCTGGACTTCAGGAAATTTAAGCCCACGCTGCCTACGCCCACTGAACCCGTACCCTGGGTGGTGGTGGTGTCGGCGGTCAGGGCCGGATAGAGGACCCTGGTATCGCCGGTGTTACCGGACGCACAGATCACGGCCACGCCCTTGTAAACGGCATTCTTAATGGCGGTATTCAGGGTGTACGATGAGCTGGTGCTGCCCAGGCTGAGGTTGATGACTCTGGCGCCCCGCTCAACGGCATAGTCAATCGCGCTGGCGATTGTACTGGTGTCACCGTCGCCGTTGGCATCCAGCACCCGGATGGGCAGGAGGGTGGCTTTGGGAGCGACCTGCAGAAGAATGTTGGCGGTGGCAGTGCCGTGCCCGTAACCGTTGGACAACCCGCTACTGCTACCGTTCACTTCCTGAGGAAGATTGTCGCCATCGAGATAATCCCTGGCATTGAGGGTGTCTATTTTGCCGCGGAAAGCCGGGTGGTTCAGGTCAAGCCCGGTGTCGAGCACAGCCACCTTCACGCCCTGACCCAGTTCTGGGACCAGTGCATGCGCCTCGCTGAGCTGGATTAGATTCCAGGCTGAAATATTTTCTGTGAACGTCGTGGCAATGGGCGTTCCGCCGGTAGCCCAGCTGCTGTAGCCCGTTGCCCAGGTGCTGAAGCCAGTGGCCCAGGTGCCGAAGCCGGAGGCCCAGGTGCCGTACCCCTGTTCGCTGATCGTGTAGGCCTTGGTACTGAGCTCAACCGGGGCGCTGTCGTAACCGCCTTTGGTGGCATGGTTGTTGGCAACAATGGCGCTGCCCAGTTCAGGTCGATAGGCGACGATGTACCCACCATACATTTTGACCAGGCTGGCCTTGGATACACCCGTTGAGATGCTCAGGGTATGCAGGTATTTATAGTCCTTGGGCAGGCCCATGGTGTTGGTGACCGCCTGAGGCGTCAGCGTTGCCTGACTGTTTTGTGGCTGCAATGGCTGACTGCCACAGGACGTCAGCAGGGCCACAGTCAGCGTGGCTGCGGTAAGACAGAAATAGAACTGCTTTCGGGCTTGATTGACCATAGGAGCTCCTGGCATGAATAACGGCAGGTTGTTACTAGATCCACAACAGCGAGCAAGACGTCAGCAAAAAGCGCGCTGTGAACTAATTAACAGCTTGCCCAGAAACTCTTACAGCCCTCTTTTCTAATTGTTTAATGAAGATCAATACGGCGTCGCATCAGCCTGACTGGTTAAGGCGGGGCCAATGAGGGTCTTAGGTGCGCACCACGGGCTCCTGCCCACCTGGAGCAGGCTCAGGACACGACGCAATTGCGCTGCCTTTTGGCCTCGTAGAGTTTTTCGTCTGCCTCTGACACCAGGCGCTCGAAGTTCGGCAGACCTTCATTGGTGGCCACCCCCAGTGAGAGGGTGACCGAGAGACCTGGGACAATCGCGGCCCAGTCCGTCTCCTCAATAGCGGCTCGCAGACGCTGTGCTATAGCGGCGGCCTCGGAGAGGGGAGTATCCGGCAGCACCAGCACAAATTCCTCGCCGCCATAGCGCCCTGGGACATCCGAATCACGGCAGATGTCCCGCAGCAGGGCCCCCAGCTGTCGCAGCACCTCGTCCCCAACGGGATGGGAGAAACGGTCGTTGACCCGTTTGAAGTGGTCCACATCAAGCATGATGAGTGACAGGACACGACCTGCCGCATGGTGTTGCTCGAATTCACGCGCCAGAATCTCCTCGATGTGGCTGCGATTAAAGACTCCGCTCAGGCTGTCCTCGCGCAACTGTCGTTCCATCAGGAGGGATTGCTCTTGCAAGACTGCCACCAGTGCGCTCTTCTCCCTGTTGGCCTGCTCCAGCGCCACATTGGCACTCGCCAGTTCGACAGAACGTAATTTGTAAAGCCTCGCCTCAGACTCGGCCCGGTCTACCTCGTACTGCACCATCAGAGCGCGGTTTTTCAGGGCCAGCTCTTCCTCCAGTACTTGACGCTGAATTTCCCGCTCTCGTTCCAGGTGGGTCATGGCACGTTCCAGATCGCCGCGGCGTTTGTGAAGGAGCGTGAGTTTGTGGTGGGTCAGAACGGCAAGTTCTTGCCAGTCAAACTGTTCACACTGGGTCAGCACCTGTTCGTACAGGCCCCACGCCTCCTGAATGGCCCCACCGGTTTCCAGATTCGACGCGGAATACAGCTGAATCCACGCCAGGGGCTCTGGCATATTCAGTTGCGGTGTCTGTAAAAGCGCCAGCGCCTGGTGGTGCAGCGCGGCGGCCCGCACCGACTGTGCCTGTCCATCAAGTGCTCGGGCGACCACCGAGATGGACAGCGCCTGATGAAGAATGTCGCCCATCCTCGCACTGAGCTGAGCAGCCCGTTCTCCCCAGGTCTGGGCCTCTGCAAACTGCTCCAACTCCTGATAAACGTCGGCCATACTGTACAGACAGGCCACCTGCGCCGATTCATTGCCTGCCTTCTCAAAGATTTCGTGGGCCTGCTGATAGTACGAGAGGGCCTTGTCAAAGTCTTTCATGCGCGAGGAAACCACCACGCCCAGATTCATCAGGGCGCTGGCCTCACCGGCCAGGTCATCCAGCCGTCTGGAGAGTTCCATAGCCTCGAGGAGGCATTCGATGGCCCGTTGCGTGTTGTAGATGACGCGGTAAACATTCCCCAGCAGATTTTTGCAATCGCGTTCTAGGGTCAGGTCTTCGCAGGCCTGCGCGATATTTACAGCCTGATCCAGCTTGTTCAGCGCAGCCTTGAATTCGGACTGCAGAATGTCGTGAAAACCCAAGGTGCGCAGGGCGTAAGCCAACCCCAGAGGATGATCATGTTGCTCGGAGATCTGGTGCGCCTCGCGCGCGTCCCTGAGGCTCTCGCCCGGCTCGGCCCGTCGCTTCTGCCAGGCCGCCGCATTCAGAGCGTCCACGTGCTGGATGACATGCGCAGGCAGGGTGGGCCTGACGTCCAGCGGAGCGTCGGAAGGGGGGAGCAGCTCTGAGGGTTCCAGGTTCTGTACGCCCCCATTGGACGGGGCCTGGGCATCGGTGTGAAAAGAGCCAGCAATTGTACCGAGAAACACTTCAACCAGGTAAGGGTCGAAGTGTTTGCCCGACTGCTGGGCGATTTCCCGCCAGGCGTCTTCCCTGGACCAGGCTTTCTTGTAAGGCCGTTCGGTGGTCAGGGCATCCCAGACATCGACGATGGCCACGATCCTGCCTGTCAGCGGAATGTTGTCACCTTGCAGACCCTGGGGATAGCCGCTGCCGTCCCAGCGCTCATGGTGCGTCAAGGCAATTTCCTCGGCCATTCTCATCAGGTCCGATTGACCGCCTTCAAGCACACGCGCCCCGATAGTCGTGTGATGCTTCATGATCGTGAATTCTTCGGCGGTCAGTCTCTCGGACTTGAGTAAGACAACATCGGGCACGCCGATCTTCCCGATGTCGTGCAACCGTGAGGCAAGCCGAATCAAGTCCACCTCGGCGGCGGGCAGCCCGATGGCCTGCGCCAGCGAAGCCGCAAGTTGAGAGACCCGTTGTGTGTGGCTGCCCGTCTTGTCGTCTCGGTATTCGCCGACCAGACCCAGGCGCGTGATGATCTCGCGCTGGGCCTGTTCCAGATCGGCTGTCCGCTTTTGAACCTCCTGCTCGGCTTCATTCCGGGCTTGCTGCGAGGTCAGATTCATCAGGCGATAGGTTTCCGCCTGGTGCTTGGCCCGTTCCACTTCCAGCTGGGTGGTCAGGCTTAGAAAGGTGTCCTGCCGGTCCTGGGCGTGCAGGGCCCGTTCAAGGCTGAGTGCTTGTCTGAAGTGCAGAGTGGCCTGATCGAAGCGCCCCAGACGCTGCAAGACCTCCCCAAGGTGTTCGTGAATCTCTAGCGCGGCGCGTTCACTGCCGCTTTGCTGCGCACATGCGAGGGCCAGCTCAAAGTGAGCCGCCGCCTGCTCAAGCTGGCCACCCTCTGTCTGCAGGCGTGCCAGATGGACCAGGGCATTCTGCTCACTGGGCAGCGCCCCCAGAATCCTGGACAGGTTCAGCGCCTGCTCGAACGTTTCAAGGGCCAGTGCCGGCTGGCCCAGACCGACATAGACCTGCCCCAGGTTGTCCAGGATTTCGGCCTCGTTGTATCGGCGCCCATTTGCCTGGGCCAGCCGGAGGGCCTGGAGCAGCAGCCGCAGCGCCTCCCTGTCGTGTCCACGGTCTCGGGCGACCAGGCCCATCCCGGTTAGCCCAGCGATTTCATTGGCGGTGTCCCCTGACAGCTGCGCGGCGGCCATGCCCTGCTCGAAGGCCTCGGTGGCCCGGTCAAATTCTTGCCGGATCTGGTGAATGTTGCCGATATTGATCAGACAGGCACTTTCCAGGCTATGCAGTGGCTCCGGACAGCGGGTGATGTACTCAAAACAGCGGGCCAGATGTTCCAGGGCCCGGTGCAGGTCTCCCAGTTCGATATGGATCAGCCCAAGATTGTTCAGGCACTTGGCGTATCCCTCGTGGTCCTGGAGTTCCTCACGAACCACGGACTCTTCCAGAATACTGGCGCTGGCCTCACGGTACTTGCCCTGCAGGAAAAGAGCCATGCCCTCCAGCTTGAAGGTCTGAGCGAGTTCCGCCGTGCGCTGATCGGGGAGCAGTCGTCTGACCTCATGGGCCAGTTCGGACACCCGGTCGTAATGCTCACACAGCACTTCAGCCTCTGTCTGGTGAAGGAGGGCGGCCACCCGTCCCGGCGTGTCACCAGCCTCAGCCAACAGCGCGGCGGCATTTTGCGCGTGCTGAACCGCTGACTCACCGTCCTCGAGTTCCAGTAAGCCCTGCGCCCACAGGAGCTCTGCCTCACCCTGCAATGGCAGAGGCCAGGACGCGAGCCCGCAGGAAGAAGTCTCCAGGATCTGCACGGCAGCTCTGGTATCAGTTCCTAGAAGCGCTCGCGTCCTGTCCAGCACCGCCTGACAGGTGTCAAAATTCGAATTCAACGAGGCAGGGTTCAAGAAATGCCTTTCGGGATGGAAGAGAGCGGGGAGCAGAAGTGCGGAAAGGGAAATCAGAGCCTGAGGCTCCTCGCCTCATTATTAAGACTCGATCTTACACAAGTCACACGACCACACCTGTCAACGGGTGACAGAATTTTTCACCTGTCCCCTGGACCACTCTGGAAGTGGCGTGTCCCTGCTAATGGAGGCAAAATTAAAGAAGTCGGAGCACAATGCTCCGACTTCTTTACGGCCCTGCTGTGGTGGGTTGAGTAGCGGAGGTTCCCCGGTACCTAAGGCCCCAATGGAGGGCTGATGACCTATGTTTAGAAGTCCATCCCGCCCATGTCGCCGCCACCCATGCCGCCGGCAGGCTGGGGCTGCTGCTTCTCGGGCTTGTCGGAGACGATGGCTTCGGTGGTCAGGATCAGCGCGCCGATGCTGGCGGCATTCTGCAGTGCGGTGCGTGTGACCTTGGCGGGATCGACGATCCCGGCAGCCACCATGTCGTCCACGTACTCGCCCGTTGCGGCATTGAAGCCGTAGCGGGGCTTATCGCTGTTGACCACGGCGTTCACGATGACGCTGCCTTCCTCGCCCGCGTTCACGGCGATCTGGCGGGCGGGTTCTTCTAGGGCGCGGATCAGGATGCGCGCGCCGGTGGCCTCGTCGCCGGTCAGGCTCTCGGCGGCCTTGCGGACGGCGGGAATAATCCGCAGCAGCGTGGTGCCGCCGCCAGACACGATGCCTTCCTCAACCGCCGAGCGGGCGGTGGACAGGGCGTCTTCGTAGCGGTGCTTCTTTTCCTTCAGTTCGGTTTCGGTGGCGGCGCCGACGCGGATCACGGCCACGCCACCCGCCAGCTTGGCCAGACGTTCCTGGAGCTTTTCCTTGGCATAGTCGCTGTCGGTGCTGTCCAGTTCGCCCTTGATGGCGTTGACGCGGGCGTCGATCTCGGCCTGCTCACCCTTGCCGTCCACGATGGTGGTCTCGTCCTTGGTGATGCGGATGCGCGCGGCGCTACCCAGCATGTCCAGACCGGTGTTTTCCAGCTTGTGCCCCAGGTCCTCGCTGATGACCTGACCGCCAGTGACGGCGGCGATGTCACGCAGCATTTCCTTGCGGCGATCCCCGAAGCCGGGGGCCTTAACGGCAGCGATGTTCAGCGTGCCGCGCAGCTTGTTGACCACCAGCGTGGCGAGGGCTTCGCCTTCCACGTCTTCCGCGATGATCAGCAGCGGGCGTCCGGTCTGCGCCGCTTTTTCCAGCACGGGCAGCAGATCCTTCAGGTTACTGATCTTCTTCTCGACGATCAGGATGTAAGCGTCTTCCAGCACGGCTTCCATCTTCTCGGGGTTGGTCACGAAGTAGGGGTTGATGAAGCCCTTGTCGAACTGCATCCCTTCCACCACGTCGACTTCGGTGTCAAAGCCCTTCGATTCCTCGATGGTGATGACGCCTTCTTTGCCCACCTTGTCCATGGCAGAGGCAATTTCCTCGCCCACCTGATCGTCGTTGGCGCTGATGCCCGCGACTTTCTTGATGGCCTCGCTGTCCTCAACCGGCACGGCCAGCTTCTGGATTTCCTCGACGGCGACCATGACGGCCTTGTCGATGCCGCGCTTCAGGGCCAGCGGGTTTGCGCCAGCGGCCACGTTGCGCAGACCTTCCTTGACGATGGCCTGTCCCAGCACGGTGGCGGTGGTGGTGCCGTCACCCGTGATGTCGTTGGTCTTGCTGGCGACTTCCTTGAGCAGCTGCGCGCCGATGTTTTCCAGCTTGTCTTCCAGCTCGATTTCCTTGGCGACGGTGACGCCGTCCTTGGTGATCGTGGGGCTGCCGAACTTCTTCTCGATGACCACGTTGCGGCCACGGGGCCCCAGGGTCACTTTGACGGCATTGGCGACGGCGTTCACACCACGTTCCAGGCTGCGGCGAGCGGATTCATCAAATACAAGTTGTTTAGCCATTGCGGGACTCCTTCGGAGTGGATCTAAAAATTCGAGGGTTTAAAAGGCGGAGAGACCGTCTTACTCGACGATGGCGAGAATGTCGCGCTCGGCCAGGATGGAGTAGTTCTTGCCTTCCAGGCTGACTTCAGTGCCGCCGTATTTGGCGAAGTACACGGTGTTGCCAACCTCAACGTCCAGGGCGACGCGGGTGCCGTTGTCCAGCATCTTGCCGCTGCCCACGGCGATCACTTTGCCGCGCTGGCTCTTTTCCTTGGCCGAATCGGGGACATACAGGCCGCCTGCAGTCTTCTGCTCGGTGTCCTCGACGATTTCCACCAGTACACGATCACCTAAAGGTTTAAGCATGGATATTCCTCCTGCGAATGAAGTTGGGGCCGTAACCATGCCTGTTCTGCTCGGCAGGTTTTCGCCGTTCCGCACGCGAGAATAGTCGTCTTAAGCTAAAAATGTCAAGCGCGACAGTCTGAGAAGTTGAGTCCCATGCGCTCAAGATGCGCCAGCACGTCTAAACAGCATATACCCCTTTTACCTCATCTGTGTGACATATATATGTAAGGCAAATATATATAAGCTCGATAACAGGAGGAATCCCTATGGCCCGTCCGGATATTCTGTCCCGCACTCCTTTTGAAGAGGCTTTCGCCCGCCTTGGCCCTGCCCCACTCACGCTGGCGGTGCTCGATCTGGATCACTTCAAAACGCTGAACGACACCCTGGGCCACACTGAGGGCGACCGCGTGCTGCGCGTCGTGGAACGACTGTTGTCGGGCAGCTTGCCATCTGGCAGCATCATCGGACGGATTGGGGGCGACGAGTATGCCGTCCTGCTGCCCGAGAGTGCCGCTGAGACCGCGCTGATCCTGTTCGATGAGGTCATCCGGCACTTTCATATTCACCGCGATCCGCACTGGCCGCGCAGCCTGGGCCTGAGCGTGGGGCTGGCGGCCCGCCCCGCCCATGCCAGTGAGTATGCCGAGCTGTACCGCGCCGCCGATGAGGCCCTGCTGCGGGCCAAGCGCGAGGGCCGGGGGCGCGCGTGCATCTTCGTGGAATCCAAGATGGTCCTTAAATCCAACTACTACCCCAAAAGCCAGCTCGAACGCCTGAGCAAGCTGAGCGGCGCGCTGGGCCGCACGGAAGCCAGCCTGCTGCGTGAGGCGTTGGATGATCTGGTCGAGCGGTACCGGGCAGAACTGTGACGGTGGAAGGCGCTGTGGCCCATATGTCTCTGGGCTGGCACACGGCCCTTTCTGAAGCCTGGGAGGCTTACCTGCGCGGCTCGTATCCCATCGGGGCCTGTGTGGTGAACGCAGAGGGTGCGGTCATTGCACGGGGGCGCAATCGGCTGGGTGAGCCTCGCAGTGTCGAGGGCGGCTCGATCGCTGGGCATGATCTGGCGCACGCTGAGATCAATGCGTTGCTGAATCTGGCAGCCACACCGCGCCCAGAGTGCCGCACCTGGACAGTCCTGACCACCGTGGAACCCTGTCCGCAGTGTGCCGGGGCCATCGCCATGAGCGGCTTGCGGGCGGTGGAGTACGCCGCCCCCGATCCCTGGGGCGGTTGCACACGTCTGCTGACGAACGATCCGTACGTGTCAGGCAAGCGGATTCGCGTGGGCCGCGCGCCGGAGGACGTCCAGCGGGTGGCATTGCGGCTCAAAGCACATGCGCTGTGGGAAGAGGAGCGGGCTGCCGGAGAACGACACGTACTGAACAGTTTCGCCGCTCACTCCCCTGAAGACGTGGCTTTTGCCGGGGAACTTTACCGCTCTGGCACCCTGACTGCCCTGCGTGGGCGCGGCGCAGGTCTGGTAGAGGCGCTGGCAGCGCTGGCATGACCGAGTTGCATCTGACCCTGCTGCGCCACGGACGCAGCCGCGCCGACGATGAGGACGTTCACGAAGGCCGCTACGACTCACCGCTGACGGCAGTGGGCTGTGCCCAGGCGCAGGCACTGGCCACTTATTGGGCGGCCCATCCGCCCGATTTTGACCGCGCGTATCGCTCCACCCTCGCCCGCGCGCTTGAGACTGCCCGCACTATGACAGACGCGCTGAACCTGCCGCTCACACCGTCCGACTTGTTGCGCGAATGGAACAACGGCCCGCTGGCCGGGCTGGGACGCGAGGGAGGAGGCCAGGCGGCGCTATCCCATCCCCACCTTCCGGCACGAGCTGGACGCCTTCACGGCGGAGGGCGGCGAGTCCCAGGCGGCGATCCGGGCGCGTGCCCTGCTGGCGCTGGAACACATCTGGCAGGGCGGGGGAGAGCGGGTGCTCGTCGTCTCGCACGGTGGCTTTCTCAATTCCATGCTGCGTGAGCTGCTGCAAACGCCACGCGCCTGGTTCAAGTTCGGCGACACCTCGTTCGCCACCGTGGGCTTGAATCGCCGCAACCATACGGCAGTGGTTACGGGCGTGAACCTCTGCCCGCATCTGCCTGCAGGACAGACCGGATGATGCCGCCCACGCCACAACCTGTCGTCGGGCGCCTGACATTACCCGGTGGGGGCGTGGAGCCGGGCGAGACGCCCAAAGAGGCCGCCGGGCGTGAGATCCGACCTAAACTGCTCCATGCACCATGCCATCACCCTGACCGACGGTGAGTTGACCCTGCGCCCGCTGACGGAAGCAGATTTTTCCGGCCTGTGCGCGCTGGCGGCAGACTGCGAGGCCGAGCTGATCTGGATGGGCCTTTCGCCCTCCGACGTGGCCTACTACCGCAGCGCTCTGGAGGCGCCCGATCAGCAGGCCTTCGCCATCGTGGTGGACGGCGAACTGGCGGGGAGCACGCGCTACGGTGACATCCGGACGGCGCACGCGGGGCTGGAAATCGGCTGGACGTGGCTGCACCCGCGTTACATGGGGACCGGCATCAACCGCCGTATGAAGTTGCTGCTGCTCTCGTATGGCTTCGAGAGCATGGGCATGCAGCGCGTACAGCTCAAGACCGACAACCGGAACACCCGTTCCCAGCGCGCCATCGAGAAACTCGGCGCGGTGCGCGAGGGCGTGTTGCGCCGCCACCAGCGCCGTCAGGACGGCAGCCTGCGCGATACAGTGATGTACTCGATCACGGCGGAGGAATGGCCGGCAGTCAGGGCGCTGCTCGGTTCTTCTCAAGGAGCGGATAGGGATTGATCGCCCCGCCGCCCGTGTAAATCCCATAATGCAGATGCGGGGGCGTGCCTCTGGCATTGCCGCTGTCCCCCACGTAGCCGACGACAGTCCCCGCTTCGATCCACTGGCCACGCTTCAGCTCCGGATACCTTTCCAGGTGCGCGTAATAGTGTCGCTGGCCGCCGGGGCCGAGGATCATCACAGTGCGTCCTCCCAGCCCATTGGGGCCGACATTCAGCACGATGCCGCGCGTGGTGGCGCGAATGGCTGTATTTCTTCTGGCGAAGATATCGATGCCCTCATGCCTGCGTCCCTGGCTGCGGGCCGCGCCCCAGGTGTCGGTCAGGGCCTGGCCGGGCAGCGGGTTGGGCAGGCTGTTCGCTGTCGGCGTCGGTGCAGACATCAGCGCTGCGTACCGCTGGGCATTCCTGATCTGCGGCCACAGCAGGTACAGCGCCCCAGCGAGCAGCGCGAGAAAAAAGACCAGTCCCAGAAAACGCCTCACGACTCCAGCATGCCGTGAGCGGAGCGGGAAAGAATCGGTGGAAAGTTGCACAACCTCCCGTTTCCCGCCGCTGTACCCCCCGGCGAATCCCCCCACAGCCCACATCGCGCGGCCCACAACCCTCTACAATCCCCGGATGCCTGCTGCTCCCCAAGCTCTCCCCGCCTGTGAACTGTGGACCCTCGCTGGCGGTCTGCACGTGGCTTTCGAGCGCCGGGCCGGGCCGGGCTTCGCCTTTGATCTGCGCCTTCCGGTCGGCAGCGCCCACGATCCGGTGGGTCTGGAAGGGGCTTCGGGCGTGCTGGAGGAGTGGCTGTTCAAGGGCGCGGCGGGCCGTGACGCCCGCGCCCTGCAGGACGCCTTCGATGATCTGGGCGTGCGCCGGGGCGGTGGCGTGGGGCCGGAGGCGACCAGGATCGGCGTGTCCGGGCTGCGGGATGACCTGAGCGCCTCGCTGGCCCTGGTGGCCGACGTGCTGCTGCGCCCCGATCTGCCGGAGGCCGAACTGCCGGTGCTGACCGATCTGGCCCGGCAGGATCTGGACGCCGTGCAGGACAGCCCGCCCGATCTGCTGGCGATGGAAGCTCGGCGGGTGACCTTTCCGCGGCCTGCCGGTTCCACCCTGGCCGGTTTTGCCCACCCGCCGAGCGGCACCCTGGGGGGACTGGAGGCGCTGACGGCGGATCATCTGCGGGCGCATCTGGAGGCTTACGGGCAGCGCGGCGCGGTGCTCGGTCTGGTGGCCGATCTGGAGCCGGCGGTGGCCCTGGCCCTGGTCTCCAGCGCCCTGGGAGGCCTGCGCCCGGGCCGTCAGCCCCGCGCCCAGGCGGACTTTCAGGCTGGGCAGCGCCTGCATGTTCTCGACGAGGACGCCGAGCAGACCCACCTGAGCCTAACGGCTCCCGGCATTGCGCCGGGCGATCGGCGCTGGCTGGCGTGGCAGGTGGTCCTGACGGCGCTGTCCGGGGGCAGTGCCAGCCGTCTGTTCCACGCCGTGCGCGAGGAACGCGGGCTGGCCTACGCGGTCAGTGCTTCGCCGGTGCTGTTGGGCGGCCAGGGCTTTCTGACCGCCTACGCCGGCAGCACCCCGGCCCGCGCCCCCGAGACGCTGGATGTGATGCTCGCGGAATTCGCGCGCCTGCCGCAGGGCCTTAGCGCCGACGAGTTCCGCCGTGCCCGCAACGGCCTGCGGGCCAGCGTGGTCTTCGGGGCGGAATCCATGCGTGCCCGCGCTGGGGCGCTGACCCGTGATGTGGCCGTCTTCGGCCGTGTGCGCCCGCTGGCCGAATTGCGAGAGGGTCTGGACGCCCTGACCCTGGAGGGTGTGAACCGTTTTCTGGCAGGCTACGACCCGGTTTCGGAGATGACGATCGTGACTCTGGGGCCACAGGATGTCTGAAGCGCTGAGAAGACCGCTACGTCACGTTCTTCCGAATGGGTTGACCCTTCTGCTGGAGGCTGACCCGGACGCGCAGACCGTCGCCGCTGGGTACTTCGTCAATACCGGGGCGCGCGACGAGCGGCCCGCCGAGATGGGGGCGAGCCATTTCCTCGAGCACCTGATGTTCAAGGGTTCCGAGCGGCTGTCGGCGGGTGTGCTCAACGAGCGCCTCGATGATCTGGGGGGCCAGTCCAACGCTTTTACCGGCGAGGAAGCCACCGTCTATCACGCCGCCTGCCTTCCCGAGCAGACGGGGGAGCTGCTGGACACCCTGACCGAGCTGATGCGTCCCGCGCTGCGCGCGACCGATCTGGAGGCCGAGCGCGGCGTGATCCTGGAAGAAATCGCCATGTACGCCGATCAGCCCGGCGTGCGCGTGATCGATGAGCTACGCGCCGACTACTGGGGGGCCCACCCGCTGGGTCACCTGATCCTGGGCACGGCGCAGACGGTGGGGGGCCTGACCCGCGACGCTCTGTCCCAAGATCATCAGCGGCGCTACGGTGCGGGCCGCGTGACGTTGGCACTGACCGGTGCCTTTGAGCCGGAAGTGGTGCTGGGCTGGGCCGCCGCTCATCTTGCCGACTGGCCTGCCGCCGCCGCGCCGGGTGCCGAGCCGCCCCCAACCCCGGTTCGCCCGGTCCACGCCCGGGTCATTCCTGACCCCGAGCTGAGCCGCGTGCAGGTGGCCGCCGCCGCTCCCGGCCTGCCGGTGACCCACCCCCTGCGCGAGGCCGCCGCCGTGCTGGCCGACCTGATCGGCGGCGAGAACGGCGCGTTGTACTGGGCGCTGCTGGACACCGGCTTGGCCGACAGCGCCGATCTGGCTCACCTGGAATACCGGGACGCCGGGGCTTTTGAGGGCGGGTTTTCCTGTGACCCTCAGCGCGCCCAGGAGGTACTGGACCGTTTCCGGGACGTTCTGCGCGGTGCGGAGGAGCTGATCACCGAACCCGCCGTGCGCCGCGCCGCCCGTAAGCTGGCCGTGTCCACCCTGCTGCGCGCTGAGACACCGCAGGGCCGCCTGTTCGCGCTGGGCATGGAGTATCTGGCGACCGGACGGTCCGAGACGACGGGAGAACTGGTGGACCGGTACGCCAACGTTCATGTCGAGGCTGTGCGCGAGGTTTTGCGGCTGTGTCCGCTGGACCGTCTGACGGTGGTGGCGCTGGGGCCGCTGACGGTGCTGGAGTGACCTTGCCGTTCTTGTGCCCGCAGCCCGCTGGCTAGCCTTCCAGTTCTCCCAGCACCTCCGCCGTGTGCTGCCCCAGCGTGGGTGGGGCGCGGCGGACAGGCAGACTCCGGCCCGCGATTTCCCACGGCGGTGAGGTCACGGTGGTGTGGCCCAGCGACGCGTGCTCAATTTCCACCGCCACGCCACGGGCCTGCACATGCGGATCGGCAAAGACCTCGGCCATGTTGTTGACCGGGCCACACGGCACGCCTGCCAGTTCCAGCCGGTCCATGATCTCCTGACGGGTGAAACGGGCCAGACCGTCCAGCATTAACGTGTCCAGCTCGGTGCGGTGTTCTACCCGGCCCTCGTTGGTGGCAAAGCGCGGGTCTGCGCCCAACTCGCCCAACTCCAGGGCCGCGCAGAAGCGCCGCCACAGCGCGTCGTTGCCGACCGCGATGTTCACGAAGCCGTCGCCGCAGGCCACCGTCCCGTACGGCACGATGCTGCGGTGGTCATTGCCGACCGGCACGGGAATTTCCCCGGTCGCCAGATACCGCCCCACCTGCGAAGACCCCAGCGCGATCACGCTCTCAAGCAGGTTGACATCCACCCGCTCGCCCCGTCCGGTGCGCTCCCTCTGAAACAGCGCGGCCAGAATCGCCTGGGTGATCAGCGAGCCGGCAAACACATCGGCCACCGCCACGCCCACCCGCAGCGGCGGCCCGCCCGCCTCGCCGTTGTAGCTCATCATGCCGCCCATGCCCTGCGCGATCACGTCGTAGCCAGCGCGGTCCTTGTACGGTCCGGACAGCCCGAAACCGGAAATGCTGGCGTAGATCAGCCTGGGATGCTCGGCGCGCAACGCTTCCCAGCCCAGGCCCAGGCGATCCAGCGTGCCGGGGCGAAAGTTCTCCACCAGCACGTCACTCCTGGCAATCAAGCGGCGGGCGACGTCCATGCCTTCGGGCGTCTTGAGGTCCAGTTCCACGCTGCGTTTGTTGCGGTTGACGCTTAAGAAATAGCTGGATTCGCGCCCGTTCTCCGAATCCCGGCCGCGTCCATGCTGAAAGGGCGGCCCCCAGCCGCGCGTGTCGTCGCCCCCGGGCGGCTCGATCTTGATCACGTCCGCGCCCAGATCGCCTAGCAGCATGGTGCAGAAGGGGCCAGTCAGCACCCGCGTGAAGTCGGCCACCCGGATGCCGGACAGGGGGAGGTCAGAAGCGGCGGGGCCGGTCATAGGTGTGAGGCAGAACAGGGCATGGTGGGAAACCTCCAGGGAGAACGGTGGGCGTGAAATGGATTCAGCCGGAGTCTAGCCCAGTGGCCTTTCCCCGACCGCTGTGGGGCGATGGTGGCGGGCGCGGCCACGCCGTAGAATCTCGGTTACACACCCCCTGGAGGTTTCGAGTGAAGGACACGGTTCATCTCGGCAAACGGCGCACGATCATCGACGGCCCCCAAAAGGTCAGCGGCAAGGCCCGCTTCACGGCGGACGTGGCCCTGCGGGGCATGCTGCACGCCCGCCCCGTGCTCTCGCCCTATCCCCACGCCCGCATCCGAGGGATCGACACCGCCGCCGCCCTGGCCCAGCCTGGCGTGGTCGCTGTGCTGACCGGACAGGACCTTAACGGCGGGCGCACCGCCCACTCCCGCCCCAGCATGCTGCTCGCTCAGGACGAGGTGAGATTTGCCGGCCAGCCGGTTGCGGTGGTGGTTGCGGATACAGAGGCCCAGGCTGCCGACGCCGCCGCGCTGCTGGACATCGACTACGAGGTTCTGGACAGCGTCGACGATGCCGAACAGGCCATGACCGACGAGCGGCTGGTGTGGCCCCAGGGGGTGCCGCAGGCCGACAGCAGTCTGGCCAGCCTGCACGGCGGCGACGCGAGCGTCCAGGGAGACGAGACCAGGTCGAATGTCGACGAGCGCCGGGTCTTTGCCCGTGGTGACGCCGCGGCCGCCCTGGCCGCTGCCCACGTCGTGGTCGAGCACACCTACACCAACGCCCGGGTTCACCAGTCCTATCTAGAGCCGCACGCGGTGGTGGCCGAGCCGGGCATGCGCCCCGGTCAGGTCACGGTCTACACCAGCACGCAGGGCCAGTACGCCGTCCGCAGCGAGGTGGCCAGCGCCCTGGGGCTCCGCGAGGGGGATGTGCGCATCGAGCCCATGACCGTGGGCGGCGGCTTCGGCGCGAAGTACGGCATCGTGGACGCCCTGGTGGTAGCGGTGGCGCTGCATGTGGACCGTCCAGTGCGGATGATCCTCTCGCGCAGCGAGGACATGCTGACGACCATGCCCGCCCCCAGCACGTCCATCCGGGTGCGCCTGGGGGCCGATGAGAGCGGACGGATCGTCGGCCTGGACGTCCAAGCTGTGATCGAGAACGGCGTCTTCCGTTTTGGGCACGCGGGCATCCTGGCCACCGTGATTGGGGGGATATACCGCTGCGACGACGTGCACATCGAGACGCTGGAAGTGCTCACGAACCGGTCCCCGGTCGGGGCGTACCGTGCGCCCGGCGTGCCACAGGCCCTGTTTGCGCTGGAGTCGAGCGTGGACGAGCTGGCCCGCACCCTCGGCCTCGACCCACTGGAATTGCGGCTGCAAAACGCGGTCGAGGGCGGCGATCCCACCGGCACGGGACGCCCATGGCCCGACATTGGCCTGAAGGCCTGTCTGGAGCGGGCGCGTGAGCATCCGCTGTGGCAGTCGCGCGCCGAGCGTCCCCATGAGGGAGTAGGTCTGGCGGTCGGCGGCTGGCCGGGCGGCTTCTCGCCAGCTGGCGCGGTCTGCCGGGTAGACACGGACGGCACCGTGCGCCTGCATGTGGGCAGCGTGGACATCAGCGGGGTCCACAGCTCGATGGTGCTGATCGTCGCCGAAACGCTGGGCATTGATCCGGCGACTGTGGAAATCGTGCAGGGCAACACCGACGCTGGCCCGTACGCGCCGGCCTCGGGAGGCTCGCAGGTTACCATTAGCCTGTCGGGCGCGGT
Source organism: Deinococcus humi (assembly GCF_014201875.1). Lineage (NCBI taxonomy): Bacteria > Thermotogati > Deinococcota > Deinococci > Deinococcales > Deinococcaceae > Deinococcus > Deinococcus humi. The sequence goes on from NZ_JACHFL010000014.1 coordinate 62,445, forward strand.
GCTGGGGGCCAGTCAGCAGGTCCGCGAGCAGCTGCTGGACCTCGCAGCCTCGCATTTCGAGGCGCACCGCGACGACATCGAGCTGAGCGAGGGACAGGCGCGCGTGCGCGGCGTGGCTGGACAGGGCGTGACGCTGGGTCAGCTCGCCCAGCGCGGCCAGCGGCTGCCCGGCGGTCCCGGACCTGTCGTTGCCGAGGGCCGGGCCGCCCTCAAGGGCGGGGCTCCCGGCTTCACCGCCCAGCTGGTCCGCGTGCGGGTCGATCCCGACACCGGACATGTCACGCCGCTGGAGGCCGTGTGTATCCAGGACGTCGGCTACGCCCTCAATCCGCTGCTCGTCGAAGGCCAGATGCACGGCGGCGCGGCGCAGGGCCTGAGCATGGGCCTGTACGAGGGCCTGCACTTCGAGAGCGGCACGCTGAGCAACCCGAACTTTCTGGAATACGTTTTCCCCACGGCCAGCGATCTTCCACCCATTGACGCCGTGCTGGTTGAGCGCCCTTCCGAGCACGGTCCTTTCGGGGCGCGCATCGTCGGCGAGCCGCCCATCACGGCGGGGGCGGCTGCCATCGCCAACGCGATTCGGGCGGCGGCGGACGTGCGCGTCACCAGCCTGCCTGCTACGTCGGAGCAGGTCTGGCGACTGATGCAGGAGCGCAACTGAGCGGGTCCTGATCTTTGACTGCGTTGCGCACCGTGTCGAGTGTTTCCCTTGCCCGGCTCCTGAAAATCCAGGCAATAAAGAAGACCGCCCCCAACTGGAGGCGGTCTTCTTTGCCCATGGACTTCAGTCTGCTGCGGAGCCGTGGTTCCCAGCCTGCATGTTTTCCTTGTCCTTCTTGGCGTCGGCTTCCAGCTTGGCCTTGATCTTCTTCAGGGTGAAGCTGGCCTCACGTTCGCGCTGGTCGAGAACGCTGCGGATAAAACGGATGTCGTCCTGAATGCCGGGAATGAGCACCTGCTCCAGCGCGTTCACGCGGCGCGAGGTCTTCTTGATCTCCTCGCCGATCCGGCGCAGCTTGGTCTCGGTAGCGGCCACCTTGACGATGCCGTCCATCACACCGCTGAAATCGGTGGCAGCCTGGATGGTGCGGGCGCCCACGTTGATCGGGCTGAACGCTGTGGCGCTGTCACGCTCGGGAAGCTCGATGCGCGGCACTTTCACGCCATACAGGTTGTCGATCTGCATGTCGATGGCGTAGTCGCCGCTGCCGGCCAAGCTCAGGCTCTCGACGGCCTCCGGGGTGTCCCAGGCCTTCGCGCCGAACAGGCTGGTGTAGGCGCCCTTGCTGACGCCGGAGAGTTCCTCGCGGGCGGCCAGCGCGTCCTTAACGAGCGCGAAGAACTCGCCGATCAGGGCGTCGCGCTTGCGCTTGAGGAGGTCTGCGCCGCTCTGCGCGGTCTTGAGGCTGGCCTTGCTCGCCAGCATCGCGCTGCGGGTGGGGCTGATCTGTCCTGCCATGTGTGTTCACCTCCTTTGTCGGTGAATGTCCTAGAAAGTCTAACCACTACGGCACGCTGCGGTTAGACCTCCAGGCTTATTTACATGCTCATGCTGCGTCCGCCGCGCCACATCTCGTCCATCTTCTCGCCGTAAAACTTGTCGATGGAGTCCTTGCTCAGGCGGGTCAGCTGGCTCTGCGGCAGCTTGGACAGGATGCCCCAGGCCACGGTCAGGCTGTCGTCGATGCTGCGATCCTGGTCACCCTGGCCGATGAAGTAGTTCTCGAAGTCGTCGGCAAAGCGCAGGTACAGCTTGTCGGTGTCGGTCAGGGCGTCTTCACCCGTGATCGCCACGAGCTTGCGCAGGTCCAGCCCGTTGGCGTAGGCCGCAAACAGCTGGTCAGACACGTTCTTGTGGTCCGCGCGGGTTTTGCCCTTGCCGATGCCGTTGCCTTGCAGGCGGCTCAGGCTGGGGAGGGGGTTGATCGGCGGGAACACGCCCTTGGAGTTCAGGGTGCGGTCCACCACGATCTGCCCTTCAGTGATGTAGCCGGTCAGGTCGGGGATGGGGTGGGTAATATCGTCGTCGGGCATGGACAGAATGGGAATCTGCGTGACCGAACCGGGCTTGCCCTGCACCACGCCGGCCCGCTCGTACAGCGACGCGAGGTCGGTGTACATGTAACCGGGGAAGCCACGGCGTCCGGGGATTTCCTCGCGCGCGCCGCCGATTTCACGCAGCGCCTCGCAGTAGTTGGTCAGGTCGGTCAGGATCACGAGGACGTGGTAGCCGTGCTCGAAAGCCAGGTACTCGGCCGTCGTCAGCGCCATGCGCGGCGTCAGCAGACGTTCCACGGCGGGGTCGTCGGCGCGGTTCAGGAACAGCACCGAGCGGGCCAGCGCACCGGTGCGCTCGAACTCCTGCGTGAAGAAGGACACCTCGCGCTGGGTCAGACCCATGGCCGCGAAGACCACTGCGAAGTCGCCCTCGTGGCCCGGCACCTTGGCCTGCCGTGCGATCTGGGCGGCCAGCTCATTGTGGGGCAAGCCGGAGCCGGAGAAGATCGGGAGCTTCTGCCCACGGATCAGGCTGGTGTTCACGTCAATGGTGGAGATCCCGGTCTGGATGAACTCCTCGGGCTTGGCGCGGGCTGTGGGGTTCATCGCCTGACCGTTGATGCTCAGGCGCCGCTCGGCCACCACGGCGGGCAGACCGTCAATGGGGCGGCCCAGGCCGTCGAAGCGGCGGCCGATCATTTCCTTGCTGACACCCAGGCGGGCGACGTCTTCCACCAGGCTCACCGAGGCGGTGGCGAGGTCGAGGCCGCGCGTTTCTTCGAACACCTGAATCACGGCGTTCTGGTCGGTCACACTGATGACCTGGCCGCCGCGCAGCTTGCCGCTGCCGTCCTTGATGTTGACGATGGCGCCGTAGGCCAGGTCACTGGCGGCGTTCACGAACAGCAGCGGCCCGGAGATGTAGGCGACGTCGTTGTATTCCTTCTGAAGAAGGGTCATGCGGTCACTCCCTTGAAGGTCTGGTCGAGTTCGTCCATGACGCCCTCGCCGTAAGCCATGAATTCGTTCTCGGCCACGTAGCGGGCGCGGGCCAGCTTCTCGATGACCGGGTTCTGGATGATGTCGTCGATGGTGGCGCCGTTCTTGAGGGCCGAGTCGGCTTCCTCGTAGAACTTCAGGAACATCTTCATCAACCCGTAGTTCTTGGGCATCGAGGACGAGGCGTCCACGGCGTCGAAGCCGTTCTGCTGCAGGAAGTCCTGCCTGAGCATGCGCCCGGCCTCAATGATCAGCCGCTCGTTGTCCTGCAGGGCGTCCGGGCCGACGAGTTGCACCACTTCCTGCAGGGCCGCTTCTTCCTGCAGGATGTTGCTGATGCGCTGGCGCAGTTCGGGGAAGTCGGTGCCGACGTTGTCGCGGTACCACCGGTCCAGGATCGGCGTGAACAGGCTGTAGGAGCCGTTCCAGTTGATCGCGGGGAAGTGACGGCGACGGGCCAGGCCCGCGTCCAGACGCCAGAATGCGCCGGTAATTCGCAGGGTGGCCTGGGTGACCGGCTCGGACATGTCGCCGCCGGCGGGAGAAACGGCGCCGATCACGCTGACTGCGCCGTCCTCGCCGCCTAGGGTCTTGACAGCCCCGGCGCGCTCGTAGAACGCTGCCAGCTTCGCGCCCAGGTAGGGGGGGTACCCTTCTTCGGCGGGCATTTCTTCCAGACGGGAGCTGATCTCACGCAGCGCCTCGGCCCAGCGGCTGGTGCTGTCGGCCATCAGCGACACGCTGTAGCCCTGGTCACGGAAGTACTCGGCCAGCGTGATCCCGGTGTACACGCTGGCTTCCCGCGCCGCCACCGGCATGTTGGAGGTGTTGGCGATCAGGATGGTGCGCTGCATCAGGGGGTTGCCGGTCTTGGGGTCTTCCAATTCAGGGAATTCCACCAGCACGTCGGTCATCTCGTTGCCACGCTCGCCGCAGCCCACGTACACCACGATGTCGGCGTTGCCGTACTTGGCCACGCTCTGCTGGGTCACGGTCTTGCCCGAACCGAAGGGGCCAGGAATCGCCGCCGCGCCGCCCATCACCAGCGGGAACAGCACGTCCAGAATGCGCATCCCGGTCAGGAAGGGCAGGCTGGGGTCGAGCTTCTTGGCAACAGGACGCGGGGCGCGCACGGGCCAGTAGTGGGCCAGACGCAGCTCGCTGCCGTCTTCCAGGATGGCGATAGTATCGTCGATGGTGTACTCACCGGCGGCGACCACGCTCCGGATTCTGCCGCTCTTCTCCGGTGGAACCAGAATTTTGTGGGTGAAGGCGAACTCCGGCACGGTGCCCAGGATCGAGCTGCCGCTCACCTCGTCGCCCACCTGCACGCTGGGGGTGAAGTTCCACAGGCGGGTGCGGTCCAGGCTGGAGACCTCAATCCCCCGAGCGATAAAGTCGCCCGAGGCCTCGCGAATTTTGTCCAGCGGACGCTGGATGCCGTCGTAGATGCCGTTGAGCATCCCCGGTCCCAGTTCCACCGACAGCGGCAGCCCGGTGGTTTCCACGGGCTCGCCCACGGTCAGGCCGGAGGTATCCTCGTACACCTGCACGAAGGCGGTGTTGCCGTCCAGGCGAATGATCTCGCCCACCAGGCGTTCCGTGCCCACGCGCACGATGTCGTACATCTTCGCGCCGTACATGCCGTCCGCGATCACCGCAGGTCCGGCAATGCTCTGCACGACGCCACTCTTGTTCTGGGTCATAATGCTCCTTGAGAGAGGTCAAAAAGTCGGGAGGTCAAACAGTCTAAGGGCGGAACAGTGCGGCATTTGTGCTTTGTGCCGTCTGGCCGTTAGACGGTTTGACCTCGTGACTGCTTACAGCTTGATATCGAAGCCGATGGTTTCGCGCACCAGTTTTCCCATGTACGCCTTGGCGTCCACGGTTTCCGGTGAGAAGGCGTCTTTGAGGCTGGGGATGGGCAGCAAGATGGGCAGGTCACGACCCCGCATGACGCGGGCCGTGGCGGTTGCCGGATCGGCGATCAGGCTGGTGTCCACGGCCACCAGGCCATAGTCCCCCTCGGTGATCAGCTTTTCCAGCTCAGCCTGGGCACGCTCGGGGGTGGTGTCGACCACCTCGGCCCCGGCCAGACGGAAGCCAGTGGCCGTTTCGTGATCGGTCAGAACGACGACTTTACGCACCTTCCAGCTCCTTTTGCAGCTCATCCTTGCTCAGGCCGTAGAACTTGGCCCGGCCAATCAGACGCATGCGAGCGATTTCCTGTTCCTTGCGGCGCAGGTAATCCAGAGCCACGCCGGGCCCCAGCGCGTCGGCCATGGCCACGTTGCGGCTGGCCTCGTCGAGCAGACGGCGGGCAATCGCCTCGGAACTGCCCAGATCAGGGGCTTCCAGAATGGCGCCCAGATCCGGAGCCGAGACGCTGTTGTCGCCGCCCGCAATGCGCAGAAAATCGGCCTCGGACACGTCGCGTCCGCCGGGGATGAAGTAGCGGACATTGGGAGCCGCGCCCCGCAGCTGGCGGGCGATCAGCAGGTTGCGAATGTCGATCTCGCGCGTGAAGTAGCGGCGGACATTCGTGCCCCGCACGCCCGAGAGCACGGCGCGGTAGTAGCCCTGGTCCAGCGCGACTTCCAGATCCAGCAGGCTACTGGCCCCGCTGCTGACAGCGGCGCGCAGGATCTGACCGATCTTGCCGCCCGCCACGCTCAGGGTCTGGGCCAGGCTGGCGACGTCCGCGCTCTGGGCCGCGCCTTGGAGGGCCGACCACGGCAGGGTGCCCGCCGGGATCAGGCCCGCCACGATGTCGTCCGCCGCGCGTCCAGTCTGGACACCGCGCACCAGCGTTTTGACGTTCTGAAGGTCATAGCGCAGCAGCATCGCTTCAATCTCGCGTGCAGGCTGCCCGGTGGCAATTGAGCGCAGGTGCGAGATGGCCTTGAGATAGTTGCGGCTCAGGGCCTCGTCAAGCTGTCCCAGCCCTGCCCCCTGCGCGGTGGCCTCGCCCAGATCCTCGCGCAGCGGCGTCTCGCTGATCTGGCGCAGGAATTCCTGGTAGTTCAGCGTGTTCTGCACGTCGTCCATAGCGCGGGCTTCCACGAGGGCGGTCCGCATCATGCGGACGCGCCCGTTGATGTACCCGTAGGGGTTGTTCATGTTCAGCCCCCTAGACTTCGGCCAGCATGCGTGAGACTTCGGCGCTCAGGGTGGGGCGGGCAGCTTCCAGGCGGCCCAGCAGGGTGTTCTGCACACTGGTCTTGCCACCGGGGCCGAGCAGGCGCACGCCAGTCTTGACCGAGTTGTTGACGCGCACGTCCAGAGGACGGCCCAGCACGGACAGCGCCTGACGCACCGCGTCCTGCTCCGCGGCAGAGGTCTCGATGACTTCCGCCGTGGGGAGGGCATGCAGGCCCTCCTCGATCAACTTGGTCAGCACCTGTGGGTATTCGGGGGCGCCCGTCATGCTGATGATGAACTGCTCAGCGGTCTGGAAGGCCTTGACCTGCAAGGTGTCGGAGGCCGCCAGGCGCTGGGCATTGCTGTCCAGATCGGCGGCGCTGCGGGCGCGGGTCAGCCCGGCGGCGTACTCGCTTTCCAGGGCGCGCCTGCGGCCCTCGATCATGCTCTGGGCGCGCTCCTGGGCCATGGCCACGATCTGCGCGGCCCGCTCCTGCGCGCCAGAGCGAATCTGGGTGATTTCGCCCTGGATTTCTTGTTCTAGGATGTCACCGAGGCTCATCGCTTACCCGCGCAGCAGGAAGAAGCCGACGAAGCCGAAGATGACCAGCGTTTCAGGAATAAAGAACCAGATCGCCATCTGACCGAACTTCTCGGGACGCTCGGCCACCACGCCTGCGGCGGCGGCACCAATCGGACCCTGCGCCAGACCCGTGCCGACGGCGCCCAGGCCCAGGGCCAGGCCCGCGCCGATGGCCTTGAGGCCCGCAGCGTTGGCGTCTGCGCCGGTCGCGGCGACTTCCTGCGCGAAGGCAGAGCCGGCGAAGGTCATCAAGGTCAGGGCGGGGGCGTATTTTGCGGCTTTCTGGATAGCGGTGTTCTTCATGTGTTTCCTCCGGGGAAATCAGGTCTTGCTGCGAGTTGGGACGAGGGCTTGGAAGAGTGGTTTATTTCCGTGCCACAGGGGCAAAAGGAGTGTAGCGGGTGCCGGTTTCTTGGTAGAAGCCGGTGGGGTTGAGATACTCCACCCAGACCAGACGGATGGGCTGCATGATGTGGCCCAGGATGGTCAGGGCGAAGAGGAAGGCGTGAACGATGACGCCCAGCAGGATGCCCAGCAGTGGCCCGATGATCGGCAGCACGCCGCCCAGGCTCCAGCCGACGTCCGTCGCCAGGTTCGCGAGAATGGCTGCCGCCACACCCACCGCGAACAGACGGGTAAAGCTGATGATGTTGCCGCCGTTGGACAGCACCTCGATCAGCATCAGTGGTGTCTTGCTGGCAAAGAAGCCAACGATGAACACGACGAAGCCCAGCAGCATCAGCAGCACCAGCGGATTGCCGAAGTTGCTCAGTGCGCCGAAATCCTGTCCGGCGCGGCTGACGTAGGCCACCATGATCAGGCCGATCAGGCCGCCCAGCATGCCCACCGCTTCCCAGAAGTGGTGCATATGCTTGTGCTTCCAGGTCAGCTGCGCCTTGAGGGCCCATGACCACAGCACGAAGATGATGCCCACCGCGATGCAGATCAGCATGATGGTGTTGGAGAAGTCCGACAGCACGCGCGGGAACAGGATGGGCAGCAGACCGTGGTCATGGCCTTCTTCCACGATTGTTTCCAGCGTGGTGGGGCTGAGCTGCACGCCCCAGATGTTCCTGATCAGCTCGGGGTTGTAGAAGAAGATGTGCAGTTTCTCGAACACGTTGCCGAAGAACTCACCGGTCAGCACACCCCACACGATGCTCCACAGGCCCATGGTGCGCAGCACCACGCCGACCCGTTTCAGGGTGGCCGGATCAAGGGTGATGCCCAGCAGGCCCACTGGCAGACTGACGCCGCGTGCGGCACGCGCCAGACCCCACAGGGCCACGGCCAGATACAGCAGTCCGAAACCGATGTCCGCAACGATGAAGCCGAAGAACAGCGGGAAGAACCACGCCACGATCCACGACGGATCGAAGGTGCCGTACTTGGGCGGATCGCTGATGTTCAGCATGAACTCGAAGTTCTCGGTGTAGGACCCGTTCTTGAGTTGCACCGGGATGGCTCCGGAGTCGCCGTGCTCGTCCACCGGATGCAGTTCCATCACGGCGCTGGCCTTGTACGGCTCCAGCGCACGGTTCAGGTCCGGCACACGGTCGGTGGGCACGAAGCCCTGCAAGACGAATCCGTACTTGCCACGGGCCGTCTGCGCACGGGCGTCATCAATGCCCACTCGGTCTGCCAGCGCGTCCCGAATGGGAAACAGCGTGGCCGCGTGTTGCGAGGCCAGCGTGTTCTTCTCGGCGCGCACCCGCTCCAGCTCCTGCGGATTGTTCTTGCTGATCGCGTTGAAGGCGGCGGCCACGTCAGACAGGGGCATCCGCTCGAAACGCCCCGGCAACCGCAGCTCGCCCAGACGGGCCTTGCCCAGCGCGGCGCGGGCACGGTCGCGGTCCGCGCGCAGCACGGCCACCACCACGGCAGTCGCGCGCTCACCGACGCGTTCCGCACCGATGGCGAAGCGGTCTCCCAGTTCGCCCTTGAGCGCGTCCTGGGTCGCCGCCAGTTCCTCTGCCTTTTCGATGGTCAGCGGAATCAGCGTGATGCGTGGGCTGCGGTCCAGCGTTCCCGCTGCACGCGACAGCGCGCTCACGGTATCGCCGTAAGTGCGCGCTGTGTCCAGCTCCGTTCGCAACTCTGTCTCGCGCTCCATGAGGGCAGAGGCAGGTTTTGCAGCGGCCTCGACCACCGCAGACCACTGACTTTCGTCAGGGAGGGCCGCGACGCGGTCAGGGCGCAACGCCTCCAGCTCGCCCAGGGTGCTTTCGGTGCGGGCCAGCAGCCGCTCGGCGTCGCGGCGCTGATCGGCTGCTTCGCCCGCCAGAGGACCGCTCTGGAATCCCTGCGCCTCCAGCGGAACGATATGCAGCACGCCGACCTGTTGAAGGGCCTGCATGATCGGGCGGCTGTCGCTCTGACGGCCCGCCACCACCACCTGCTGCATCGGGTTGATCACGGTAGGACCGCCCGCATGATCGTTTCGACGGCGTGTCCCAGCTTGCCCTCAGCGCGCTCACGGGTGGCCTGTGCCTGAGTGCGGGCGTCGGCGCTCGCCGCGTCGCGAATCTGACCGACTTCCGCCGACAGCCGCTGCTCGTGCTCCGCCGCCATCTGCCTGGCCTGGGCCTCGGCCTGCTGCATGATCTGCGCGGCTTGTGATTCAGCCTGGGCCACCACCCGCCTGGCTTCCTCGCGCGCCGCTTCGATCTGTGCGTCCAGCGCGGCTTCCCGCTGCGCTAGTTCGTTCAAGACCTTACTTGAGACGTCCAAAACTCCACTCCTCCTTTTCCTTCTGTTCCGGCAACCCTCGCGAGCTTCAGCCGCTTCAAAAGCCCCATCCTTTGGGGGATGAGGTATCTGGGGTGAACTGCAAGAATTGCGGCGGCCCGACCCGTTTGTAACAGTTGCGTCAGACTCACCCGATATCGTAACACAGCCTTTACAAATGGCTGTGGGGGCAAGCGTCCCTGGAGCGGCCCTATTCACCACTTCTGGAAGCGCGATTGACCACCCCTGTAGTTCGACCCCCGCTGCCACAAAAACGGCCAGCCACCGGGGATGCGGTCGGGGCTGGCCGAATAGAGCGGCGGGGCGGTAGGTCAGTCGCCGCCCAGGAACACGGGGGCGCCCAGCCCGGTCTCGCTGTCGGCGTAGCCCTGCTCGCTGTGGGCATTGATGTCGATGCCCCCCACTTCCTGACTGGCTGGAACCCGCAGCGGCATGACCACGCTGACCAGCTTCAGCAGGATGAACGAGCCCACACCGGCCCAGACCAGCGAAGCGAGCACACCCACGAGTTGGACCAGCAGTTGCTCGCCCAGCGGCTTGCCCTGCGCCGTGGTCCAGGCCAGCGCCCCGGTCAGCAGCGCCCCCGCGATTCCAGCGACGCCGTGGCATGCGAACACGTCCAGCGAGTCGTCCGCGCCCATCCGGTGCTTGAGTTGCACCGCGCCGTAGCTGGCCGCAGCACCCACCACGCCCACGATCACGGCGGCCCAGGGGCTGACGAAGGCGCAGGCGGGGGTGATGGCTACCAGTCCCACCACCAGTCCGGTGGCGGCCCCGACGGCGGTGGGTTTGCCGCCGCGGCTGCTTTCCAGGCCCAGCCAGGTGAGCATGGCTGCGGCGGGAGCGATCAGCGTGGTGAGAAAGGCCAGTCCAGCCACCTGGTTGGCTGCCAGCGCACTGCCTGCGTTGAAGCCCATCCAGCCGAACCACAGCAGCCCAGCGCCCAGCAACACCAGCGGCACGTTGTGCGGCACGTGGGCATTGCGCGGAAAGCCGATACGTGGTCCCAGCACGAAAGCGGCCACCAGCGCGCTGATTCCCGCCGCGATATGAATCACTGTGCCGCCCGCGAAGTCCAGCGCTCCAGCTTTGAACAACCACCCATCGGCGCTCCAGACCCAGTGCGCCAGCGGCGAGTAAATCAGCAGCGTCCAGAGTGCCCCGAAGAGCACAAAAGCCCCGAAGCGCATGCGTTCGACCACCGCGCCAGAGATCAGTGCCAGCGCAATGATGGCAAACATGGTCTGAAACGCCGCGAAGACATAGGTGGGAATGGTTCCGGTCAACTGGTCGGCCAGTCCATTCAGGCCAACGTTCGCCAGCGAGCCGACGAAAGCATTGCCGCCCCCACCAAAAGCAATGCTGTAGCCCGCCAGCATCCATAGCACGCCGACCAGCCCAATCGAGACCACACTCATCATCATGGTGTTCAGCACGCTCTGGGCGCGGGTCAGGCCCCCGTAAAACAGGGCCAGACCGGGTGTCATCAGGAGCACCAACGCCGCTGAGGCCAGCATCCAGGCTGTGTCGCCCGTGTTCAGTTCCGGCTGCGCATCCTGCGCCAGTGCCACGCCGCCCAGGGCGAGGGTCAGGGCAAAGAAGGTCTTGAGCTTCATGGGATTCACGCTCCTTGCAGTGTGGGTCGTCATGCCGGGGCCAGCTTCTTCTCGGTGATGGGCGTCAGGGCCGAATTGCCTTCTTCGCCAGTGCGGATGCGGATGACGCGTTCGAGCGGTTGCACGAAAATCTTGCCGTCTCCGACCTCGCCGGTGCGCGCACCCCGGCAGATCGCGTCTATGGCGGCCTGCTCGAAGGGCTCGCTGACGGCCATACGAATCTCCACCTTGTCGCGGAACTCGATCATGACCCGCGTGCCCCGGTAATGCTCCACAAGTTCCTGCTCGCCGCCGTGCCCGCTGACCTTCGAGAGCGTGATGCCACTGATGCCCGCCTGAAATAACGCTTCCTTGACCTGCTGGACCCGTTCGGGCCTGATGACTGCCGTGATCAGTTTCATGGCGTCTCCTCATGCGTGTGCAATTTGCAGTGTTTGCATCCCTGCATGCCCAGAGACTAGATGTGATTTTGATAGTTGTCAAAATATTTTGAAACATTTGGCTAGATTTGAGAGGACAGAATGCAGCAGAGATCCGAGATCCTGTTTGCCGTTCCATAAAATCCGGGGTATAGGCATGAGAGAGCCGACGGCCTGTCGCGCGAGAGCTTCAGATCGACTGTCGGGGCGCTACTCGTGGACGAGATGTTCAATCGTCACCTCAAGGCCGTGTCAACCCTGGGTTTGCCGCAAGCTCATTAGTTGTGGACCGTGTTGGGCGAAGCGCTCAAGCATGGGCGTGGTAACTCTCAACTTCTCCCAGTTGTCTCTGTAATCTCTGGCGGCTACAGCGTCTGACGACGGCCCCACAAACGTGTCACAACTGGTAGCCGACGAAGATCAAGGCAGTCAGCAGGACAACGGCCAGCAACGGCAGCAGCAGACTCATACCGTCTTCCAGCATGCTGATCAGCGGATTGCTCAGCCCGCCCGTGGTGACGATGGCGACTAGACGAACGGCTTGTTCAGGTGAGTCACACTCAGGCGCGACAGGAGGCCGGAAAGGACCTCCATAGGGCATAGGACGTGAACTGGCGCAGGGGCAGCACGGAAAATGCTTAGGTCTTGCCTTGGTTGCCTGTGGAATCAACGGAGAGGCGTGGTATGGGTAATCAGGATTGAAGTGCCAATTCACCTGCGCGCCCCTTGCCGCACCCTCCCTGACTCGCGTATAGTCTTCTCTTGGTCAAGTGGGGCAGGGCGACCAAACGGCACAGGCGCACATCAAAGCCTGAGCGGCCCGAACCCCAGACGTGAGCCTGGCGAACGCCAGCGCGAACGGACTACACAGGAGGGCCAACCATGCCCAAGATGAAGACACTCAAGAGCGCCACGCGCCGGATCAAGATCACCGGCACGGGCAAAGTGATGGCGTTCAAGAGCGGTAAGCGCCACCAGAACACCGGCAAAAGCGGTGACGAGATTCGCGGCAAGGGCAAGGGCTTCGTGCTCGCCCAGAGCGAGTGGGGCCGCATGAAGAAGATGCTGCCGTATAAGGGAGGCAAATAATGCCTCGCGTCAAGACGGGCATCGTCCGCCGCCGCCGTCACAAGAAGGTCCTCAAGCGGGCCAAGGGCTTCTGGGGCTCGCGCAGCAAGCAGTACCGCAACGCCTTCCAGACGCTGCTCAACGCCGCGACCTACGAGTACCGGGATCGCCGCAACAAGAAGCGGGATTTCCGCCGTCTGTGGATTCAGCGTATCAACGCGGGCGCCCGCCTGCATGGCATGAACTACTCCACCTTCATCGGCGGCCTGAAATTGGCCGGCGTTGACCTGAACCGTAAGGTGCTGGCCGACATCGCCGCCCGCGAACCCGAAGCCTTCAAGGCGCTGGTGGACGCTGCCCAGGGCGCGCACAAGAACAAAGCTGCCTGAAGCATCCGATCATAAAAAAACCGCCCCTACTCTGGGGCGGTTTTCTGTGGCCTGCTGCGTGCTTCATTTGTTGTGGGTTAAAGGCGAGCAGTGGCGCTGGGATTGCCCGCCACCCGCTACTCTACATCATGGCTCAAACGTGTCCTGGAAGGCGTAGCGGTCTCCACGCACCCAGTAATTAACGTAGCTGGCACGCCTGGAACCGCTGTAGGTGGTGCGGCGCAGCAGGAAGGCAGCAGTGCCCAGCGGCACCCGGAGCAGATCCGCCTCTTCCTGGCGCAGATTCACGGCTTCCAGATTCTGCTCGACCCTGGCCATCGGCACGCCCATGCCGACCATCGTTTCGTGGATGCTCTCGGCGTTGAGATTCTGGTCCAGCAATCCCGGCGCCAGCGCGGCGTTGATGTAGCGTTTCTCGATCACCAGTGCCTCATCCCCGGCATTCCGCAAGCGGTGGACGAAGATCACCGGATCGCCCGCCTGGATCTGCAGCACGATGGCGATCTCGGGGGTGGCCTCAATCTGCATGGCCCGCAGGACGGTGGTGCGGTGATCAGGATGGCGCGCCCACTCCTTGAAGGGCCGCACCCGAAAGGTGCCCTGCCGGAAGCGTTTGCCAGTGGGGAAGGTGCCGGCGCCCTGCACACGGTACACGTAGCCCTCACGCTCCAGCTCGTCAATGGCGCGGCGGGCGGTCATACGCGAGACCTCGAATTCGCGGGCCAGTTGTGGTTCGCTGGGAAGGGGCAGCCCCTCGGCGTAATGGCCACCCAGCAGCCGGTCTTTCAAGGTGGATTTAATCAGCGGGTACTTCGCCATGCATCCCTCCAGGACACTCCGCGCATGCATTTTCACACGCGACAGAGCTGAACCCTATCTTAAGGTTAGTGTCCGAGGTACACAAGGTTGTCTGGACAGTGGCTCATCTGGGAGTCATACTTAAAAAGATCAGATTCTCCAGTTTGGGTGGTTAAATGCCCCGCAGGAGAACCAGAGCAGTCATGCCCCTGAACCTCCACAACGCAGTTCCATAAAGCTGGATCAATGGAAACGATTCCGCTTGAGCGCCTTGCAACGCCGTGGGTGACACTCCTGTAGAGTCGACGGTCTCTAGCCGCCGATATGCGACATCTCTACCTTCTGTTCCCGTGTCACCTCGCCGCGTTCCTCGCTGTAGCGGTCGCGGCGTGCTCTCCAGACACCCGCGATCAGCTCGTGCATGGCCTCATCGTCGGCGCCGGCCCGCAGGGGGGCGCGCAGATCGGTGCCCGCCCCAGCAAACAGACAGGTGTACAGCACGCCCACCGCCGAGATGCGTGCCCGCGAGCAATCCCCGCAGAAGGGTGCGCTGACCGAGGAAATCAGCCCGATCTCGTGGCCGTCCGCGCCCACGTGGCGGGCGGCCACTTCACCCCTGTAATTGGGGCTGACCGGCGTGAATTCCGCCCCCGTGCCGTCCGCACTCAGGCGGGCCAGCACCTCGCGCGACGGCACCACACTATCCAGATTCCAGCCGTTGTGATTGCCCACGTCCATGAACTCAATCAGGCGCAGCACGGCCTTGTCGCGCAGGGCTAGCCACAGGTTGCGCAACCCGTCGTCATTGACGCCGCGCTGCACCACCGTGTTGATCTTGACGCCCAGACCTGCGCTCAGGGCGGCCTCAATGCCGTCCAGCACTTTCTGCGGGTGCGTGCCCAGACCGTTCATCCGCCCGAAAACCTCCGGGTCCAGGCTATCGATGCTGACCGTCACGCGGTTCAGGCCCGCTGCACGCAAAGCGGGAGCCAGACGCGGCAGCAGCAGGCCGTTGGTGGTCAGGGCGATATCCTGCACACCCTCAATCTGAGCGAGGCGCGAGATCAGCTCGGGCAGATCCCGGCGCAGCGTCGGCTCGCCGCCGGTGATTCGCAGCTTCTGGACCCCAAGACCGACAAAGGTGCGGGCCAGCCGCTCAATTTCCTCGAAGCTCAGCAGTTCGGTGCGCGGCAAGAAGGCGTAGTCGGGGCCGAAAATGTCGGCAGGCATGCAATAAGTGCAACGCAGATTGCAGCGGTCGGTCACGCTGATCCGCAGGTCTCGCAGGGGCCGTCCCAGCTGATCGAGCAACATCGCCTTCCAACATACGCCGTGTGGGCGAGGGCAAAGGCAAGCTCGGCACCCCCTGGCCAGTTCACCGCTCAATCCACCTTCGCCCGCCGGTGTCCCAGCTAGAATGCGGGCACTATGGACATGAAGAAGCTGATGAAGCAGATGCAGCAGGCCCAGAACGCCGCCGCCAAGATCCAAGAAGATCTGGCGACCAAGTCAGTGGAGGGCAGCGCTAGCGGTCTGGTGACGGTCACCATGAACGGTCACGGCAAGGTCACGGCCCTGAAAATCAAGCCCGAGGCGGTTGATCCGGACGACGTGGAAGCCTTAGAAGACCTGCTGCTCGTGGCGATTCAGGACGCCAGCGCCCAGGCCGACGCCCTGCAGCAGGACGCTACGCGCGGGCTGGGAATTCCCGGATTTTGAGGACGGCGAACGCACGCAAAATGGATAGCCAGGGCATGGCGCTCAGCCGTGGTCGCCCATGAAATATCCCCCCTCCCTCGTCTCGCTGATCCGTGAGCTGTCGCGTCTGCCGGGCATCGGCCCGAAGAGCGCCCAGCGGCTGGCCTTCTACCTGTTCGAGCAGCCGCGTGAGGACATTGAGCGACTGGCGGGCTCACTGCTGTCGGCCAAGCGTGATCTGCACAGTTGCCCGGTCTGCTTCAACATCACCGACGCCGAGATCTGCGACGTGTGCAGCGATCCGGCGCGCGATCAGGCCCTGATCTGCGTGGTGGAGGAACCCGGCGACGTCATTGCCATCGAGCGTAGCGGCGAGTACCGGGGCCTGTACCACGTCCTACACGGCGTCCTGAGTCCCATGAACGGCGTCGGCCCCGAACAGCTACATATCAAGCCCCTGCTGCCCCGCGTCGCCGAGGGCAAGGAGGTCATTCTGGCCACAGGCACCACCGTGGAGGGCGACGCCACTGCGCTGTACCTACAACGCCTGCTGGAGCCGCTAGGGGCAACAGTCAGCCGCATCGCCTACGGCCTGCCGGTGGGCGGCGCGCTGGAATATGCCGACGAGGTCACGCTGGGCCGTGCCATGACCGGACGCCAGCAGGTCAGCAAGCCTCGACCTCCTCAGCTTCGGGACTGATTAGAGACGCGGTATGCGGGAGGACGTCTCTAACCCTGTGCCGCGCCCTGGGTTCCGCTCCGCTCCTTTCGGATGACCCGCCCCTCACCCGGATCGCGTAGCCTGTTGCCTTAGATGCACGATCTGACCCAAGCCATCCTGTCCGCCTCCTACCTGGGGATCTTCCTGATCGTCTTTGCGGAAACAGGATTGCTGGTGGGTTTTTTCCTGCCCGGTGACAGTCTGCTGATCGCGGCAGGTCTGCTGGCGGCGGCCCCCGACAGCGGGCTGAACCTGTGGGCCGTGATGGCGGCGGTGGTGACGGCTGGCATTATCGGCTGCTCGGCCGGGTACTGGATCGGCCAGCGCTTCGGCCCCGCCGTGTTCAGCAATCAGAACTCGCGCTTCTTCAAACCCGAATACGTGGCGCAGGCCGAGAAGTTCTTCGTGCAGTATGGGGCGCTGGCCGTCATCCTGGCCCGTTTCGTGCCTATCGTGCGGACGCTGGTGCCGACTCTGGCCGGCGTGAGCCGCATGCCGTTCGCGCTGTTCACGCTGTACAACGTGATCGGCGCGGTGCTGTGGGGCGTGGGCGTCACCGGACTGGCGTACTACCTGGGCGGCCTGATCCCCAATCTGGATCAGTACATTCTGCTGATCGTTGCCGTGGTGCTGGTGGTCAGCGTGATTCCCATCGTGATCAAGTTCATGCAGGCGCGGCGTGGCGGGGTCAAGGGTTAGGGCAGCGTTCTAAGACGTTGGGGAGGCATCGCCTCCCTTCTTTTTGATGTGGATTGGATGTATGGTCTCGCCCCGTTCCGGCAGATCGCGCGCCCTCACGCCTTTCGCTACGGTGTCCCGCTCTCCCTGCCCCTAGCCTGTCCCGATGACTGCCCCTCCGGTTCCATCAAAGAAGCTCCCCCTGAGTCGGCAGCAGCCGCCGCCTGAACACCTGCCTGAAATCGCGCGGCGGCTGGCCGAGGAATATCTCCCCGATCCGCCCCAACCCAGACGCGCCCCCGAGCCGCTCGACGGCCTGATCCAGACCATTCTGTCCCAGCAGAACACGGCCCCGATCACCCGGCGACAATTTCAGGGCCTCAAGACCGCCTATCCACGCTGGGAGGGGGCATTGGCCGACGGCCCGGACGGCATCGAGGCGGTGCTGAAGGCGGCGGGCGGCGGCCTCTCCCGGATCAAGGCCAGTTACATCTATTCGCTGCTGGCGGAACTGGACGAGACGCGCCCCAGTCTCTCGCTGCGGGAAACACGCGATCTGGACGACAGGACGGCCCGTGAACTGCTGGAAAGCCTGCCCGGAGTGGGCATGAAAACGGCCAGTTGCGTGTTGTTGTTCGATCTGGCTCGACCGGCCATGCCGGTGGATACCCACATCCACCGCATCGCGCGGCGGCTGGAGCTGGTGCCGGAAGCCTGGAACGCGGTTAAGGTGGAACGCTGGTTTGACGAGGTGCTGCCGCGCGACTGGGCGGCCCGCTACACCTTCCATGTTGCGTCCATTCGCCACGGACGCCAGACCTGCCGCGCCCGCAACCCGGCGTGCGGCGCGTGCGTGGTGCGTGATCTGTGCCCATCGGCGGCTATCCTGGGCCGATGACTGCACCCACACCGCCCCACGATCTGGCCCATGAACTCGAAGTGGCCTCCCGGCTGGCCCGCGAGGCCGGGGCGTTGCTGTTGCACCACCGCGCAGTGGGTTTCGATGTGGAACACAAGACCAGCCACGAGGATCCGGTAACGGCAGCAGACCGCGAGGCGTCTGCACTGATCGTGGCCGGTCTGACCGGGGCGTTTCCAGGCGACGGTCTCCTGAGTGAGGAGGAGACCGACAGCGCCGCCCGGCTGTCGCGTCAGCGGGTGTGGATCATTGACCCGATTGACGGCACCAGCGAATTCATCAAGGGCACGGCGGATTACTGCGTCAGCATCGGCCTGGCGGTAGGCGACGATGCCGTGCTGGGCGTGGTCTACGCGCCGACCACCGACGAACTGTTCACGGGCATCGTCGGACAGGGGGTCTGGAAGAACGGGCGGAAGGTCGAGCGTGCCCCCCGCGAGAACGGCTGGCGGGTCGCCGTCTCGGACACGGAATTCGGGCGCGAGTTGAACCGTCACGATCTGCCCGGGATGCTGCCCAGCGGCAGCATTGCGCTGAAGCTGGCCCGCCTGAGCGCCGATGAGGCCGACGTCACCTTCACCATGTCGCCCCGCAGCGAGTGGGATATTGCCGCCGGGGACGCGCTGCTGCGGGCGGCGGGCGGGACGTTGCGCCGACGGGACGGGGGCGAGGTCAGCTACAACCAGCCCTCGCCCCATCTGGAACAGGGCCTGATCGCTGGAATGCCAGGGGCGGTGGATTGGCTGGAGGGCGAACTCTCGCGCCGCCGCCTGCCCACGGCGCATCTGGGGCTGACGGCTTCGGCCCCGGCCTGGAACTCGCTGTCGAGCGAAGATCAGCAAGCGCTGGGCGGTCACCCCGGCGTCAGCATCCGGCACGCGGGAAATGAGGTACTGGCGCTGCTGGTGGTCAACCCTGAAACCCGCACCGTGGAACGTGCCGAGGGTGACGCCTTTCACCTGGAACGTCTGACCCGCGACGTGGTTCGCGCCGCGGGGCCGCTGTCCACCGTGAGCGCTAAACTCAACCCATGATCGATTCCCCCGCGTCCCCAGACTTCCCGGCAGCGGGCGGGGGGTGGGGGCGGGTCAGCCTCAAGCCGATGCTGGAACTGAATGGCGACGAATGGCACATCCTGCACGGCTTTTTCAAGGACCGCGAGCTGGCCGACTGGAATGATGCCAAACCCATCCGCCTGCCCGAATGGCTGTTCCGCAAGGTCATGCAGGACGAGGAACGCGGTGGCGAGCGCGTGGGTTTCGGCATTCTGGACGAGCGCGGCGCACTGATCGGCAGCGCCGAGCTGTATGACCTGCGGCCCTCGCCGCCGCTGACGCCCACCACCGGCACCCTGGGCGTGATGATCGGCTTTCCTGCGCTATGGGGCCAGGGCTACGGGCGCGAGGCGGTCTCTGCGCTGCTGCAATGGGCTTTCGCGGGCCGCGCGGTGCCGCTGCGGCGGGTGCGCCTGACCACTTTTGCCCACAACCGCCGTGCCCAGCGGGCCTTCCTCGCCTGTGGCTTCCGAGAGGTGGGCCGCACGCCACACACGGGCCGCACCGACGTGCACATGGAAATCACTCAGGATGAATGGCAGGCGAAGAACCTCTTGCCGGACGGTGGGGCACAATAGGCGGCATGCGCGTTCTGCTGCCCGACCTGCCCGAATTCCACGCCCTCTCCGGGCACGACGAACACAGCGTCCCCGGCGTGGAGCTCGACTTCTACTCGCAGGAGCACGTTCCCAGCGGAGAGGCCGAGGGCGCGGTGCTGTGGCTGGCGCGCGGCGACACCCGCGAGAAACTGCTCAGGACACCGGGTCTGAAATGGGTGCTGACCCTGACTGCCGGGATTGACCACGTTAAGCCCCACCTGCCCCAGGGCGTGGCTTTGTTCAACGCCAACCGACTGCATGACCGCGCCGTGGCGGTTCATGTCGCGGCGTTGATGCTAGCGGCCATGCGCGGCCTGCACCGTTTCCGCGATGCGCAGGAAGAGGGGCGCTGGACTTCCACCAGAACGCCGAACGATTCGGGGTTACACACGCTGGATGGACAGAGGGTGGTGATCTGGGGCTACGGCCACATCGGGCGCATTCTGGAAGGACTGCTCGCGCCGTTCGGGGTGCAGGTGGACGGCATTCGCAGCGCCACCCCGGACCATCAGCGCGACGGGCTGCTGTCCCGCGCCGACTGGGTGGTGCTGCTGCTGCCCAGCACACCCGAGACGCGCGGCATCGTGAACGCCGAGGTACTGGGCAAGCTTAAGCCGGGTGCGTGGCTGGCTAACGCTGGGCGCGGCAATCTGATCGTGACCGACGACCTGCTGGCGGCCCTGGATTCCGGTCAGCTGGGCGGCGCGGCGCTGGACGTGACCGATCCCGAACCGCTGCCGGAGAGTCACCCGCTGTGGGCGCGTAAGAACGTGATCATCACGCCGCACATCGCCAGCACCACCACCGATCTGGTGGCGCGCGGGGCCAGCCTCACCCGCGATTTTCTGCTGACCCTGCAACAGGGCCAGGAACCGGAAGGGCGGGTGACGGACGGGCAGCAGTACTGAGCTGGGGGCATAGGGGACAGAGCAAACCCCTCTCCTGCCTGCATGGGGAGAGGGGAATCAGGGGCGGGTAGTTCAGCCGGAGGGGCTACACCCCCACCACACCCAGCACCCACCCCTGCACGCTCTGGATCATTCTGCCGATGGGGTCGCGGGCCAGAAAGATAAAGCCCATTACGATCAGGAAGCTGAAGGGCTGGGCCTCGAACTGTGCGAGGCTGCGCCCCAGGGGCGGCACCAGCGCCCCCAGGATGCGGCTGCCGTCAAGCAGCGGAATGGGGATCAGGTTGAAGAAGGCCAGCACCACATTGATGCCCATGACCGTCAGCAGGATGGTCAGGGTGATGGTGGTGGGGGGCAGCACCTTGAGCAGGACGGCGCATACAAAGGCAATCAGGATGTTGCTGATCGGCCCGGCGGCGGCCACCCACAGCGTGCCCCAGCGCCCGAGGTTGCCCGGGTTGACCGGCACTGGCTTGGCAAAGCCGAAACCCGCCACCAGCAGCAGCAACGTGCCCACCGGATCGAGGTGGGCCACCGGATTGAGGGTCACCCGTCCGTACCGGCGCGGCGTGGGATCGCCCAGCCGGTCGGCGGTGTAAGCATGGGCAAACTCATGAACCGCGAGGGACAGCACCAGCGCCAGCGCGATGATGATGAAGGCAGTGGGATTGGAGGTCAGCAGGCTGAGGAGCATATACGCTGCATTCTACGGGCGCCGCTCAATGCCTGTCGGCTTCCAGGTACTTTTGCAGGGCCGCCTGTTCCTCCTCCCGGCTGTGAATCTGCCCCTCCTGTCGCAGCCGCGCCAGGTGGGCGAGCGCCTCACCCACCGCGTGCCCCGGCGGCACGCCCATCGCCAGTACGTCGCGCCCGGTCAGCGGCACCGGGGCGTCCGGACGTAGCAGGCCGCGCAGGACCCTTTCTGGAGTGCCGTCCGGAAAATAGGTGTCCGAGAGCGCGCGGGTCAGCAGGGCGGCAGGGCGGTCGCCCAGGCCCAACTGTTCGGCCAGCGGCACTGGGTCAGCGGCGGCGTGCAGTGCAGCGGCGGCGTACAGCTGCGGTGAAACGGGCTGCCCGGCGTCCTGGAGGGTGTCCAACCCTTGCAGCCATTCCACGCCAGGCAGCAGTTCCCCGGCGCCCCATTCCTCCAGCTTGCGCGCCGCTGCGCCAGGGCGGGCTTCCGACAGCAGCAGCTTGAGTTCGACCCACAGCCGGGGTGTCCGCGCGGCCATCGCCAGCGCGTCCGGTACCTGCCGCAGTAGTTCCGGATCCGCCGCAAAACCCAGCCGCGCTGCCAGCCGTGCTCCGCGGACCAGTCGGCTGGCGTCCTCGTGGAAGGAACGGGGGTGCAGGGGCCGCAGCACCCGGGCCTCCAGCTCACTCAGACCGTTCATCTCGTCCAGCAGGGTCAGTTCACTGTCGGGGCCGATCAGCAGGGCCAGGGCATTGACCGCGAAATCGCGCCGCCGCAGGTCGTCTTCCAGCGTGCCGGGGTGGGGCAGTGGGTTCTGCCCCGCCACCGGGTAGGTTTCGCGGCGCGCGCGGACCAGATCCGCGTTGCGGCCATCCGGCAGGGTCACGGTGGCGTTCTGAAAGGCCGGATGAAAGAGGACGGGCAGCCCGGAGGCGCGCGCCAGCGTCTCCACGTGTGCGCCCTCAGCCACGACGTCCAGGTCGAGGGGAGCGTAACCCAGAAAGGCGTCCCGCACGGCGCCGCCCACCAGCGCCACACGGGCGCGCGGCCCCGCCTGACGCGCCAGCGCCCGCAGCCACTGACGGTCTTCGGCCAGCAGCTGCTCCCAGAGATGTGTGGCAAGAGGAGTCATGGACCCGAAAGTGTCACGGGTGCAGGGTTAACTATGGCCTGACCCTCAGGCAGGTTCACTGGAAGGCCGAGGCGTCCAGCGTGAGCTTCACGTCCTGCGTCTTGCCGCCGCGCAGCACGCTCAGGTTGACGGTGTCGCCCTCCTTCTTGTCGATCAGGGCGGCTTGAAGGTCTTCCAGCGCGTCCACCGGCTGGCCGTCGGCGGCGGTGATGATGTCGCCGCCCAGGCTGATCGCGCCGCCCTGGAAGCGCTCGACGCGGGTGCCGCCCTTCAGGCCGGCCTCGGCGGCAGGCGTGCCGGGCTGAACCTGGCCCACCACGAGGCCGGTGTCGGGCAGACCCAGCTGCTGTTTGCCCTGAGGGCTCAGCGTCCCCAGACCCAGCGCGGCGGGTCCCTGCGGCCCCTGCACCACCAGTCCGACGCTAATGCCGATCCGCGGCAGGCTGACCTCGCCGCCCTCCGCCGCCTGCAGGCGCGGCAGCAGATTCCTGGCCGCATTGATGGGGATGGCGAAGCCCACGCCCGCGCTCTGCCCCACACCGCTGGCCTGACCGGCTGGCGAAAGGATCTGGGTATTGATGCCAATGACCTCGCCGGCGCTGTTCAGCAGTGGCCCGCCGGAGTTGCCGGGATTGATGGCCGCGTCGGTCTGAATGGCCTTTTGCGTGATGCCCTCGCCGCCCGCCGAGAACCCAATGGGGATCTGGCGGGCGGTGCTGCTCACAATGCCCTCCGACACACTGAAATCCAGACCAAACGGAGCGCCCATCGCGATGGCTTTCTGGCCCACTTTCAGGGCGTCGCTGTCCCCCAGCGGAATAGGCCGGATCAGCGACTTGTCCAGGCCGTCGGCGCGGATCAGCGCCAGATCGTACTGCGGGGCGTAGCCGATTACCTGGGCTTCAACGGCCTTGTCCTGATTCATCACCCGGACGGTGATCTTGCTGGCGTTGCCCTGGCCCCCCTCGCCCGCCACAACGTGGTAATTGGTCAGGATGTCCCCGGCGTCATTGACAAAAAAGCCGCTGCCCACCCCCCGCTGCACCTGTGTGTTGCCGCCCATCATCCCGAAGGGGTCCTGCGCCGTCACCTGCTGCTCGGTACTGATGTACACCAGACCCGGCTCGAAGCGCTGCACCACCTCAATGGTGTTCTGCTCGGATTGCAGCCGCGCGCCCGCCTCCAGCCCCAGCGCGTCGGGGGCGGTGTCGGCGCTCTCAGTGGTGGAAGCGGCGTCTGTGGCTGCCGTCTGTTCCGGACTGGCCTGTGTGGAGGCCGTCTGGGCTGGCTCCGACGGTGTGGTGGCGGTCTGGCTGGTGGCCTGCGTGCCCATGGACTGCCGCGGTCCCGTATCGCACCCGGCCAGCCCCACGGCGAGGCTGCCCAGGAGCAGCAGAGCGGGAGTGGTTCGCTTGACGTTCATGCCCCAGTATCGCCAGCCCCGGCGTCCTACGCATAAGAGCGGAGGTGGGCCGGGCTTCACCCATGCTCTCTTGAGGGCATGCCTGACCTGAACGCGGCCATCCATGATCTGAAAACGGCACTGGGCGACTATCTGGCTGGAGGACGGCGGGAGGGCGTCTTTCATGTCCAGCCCGGCGGGCCGGGTAGCGTCCCTGCGCTGGCTGATCTGGACGTGCCCGAACTTCACCTGGACGTGCTGCCGGAACCGCCCAGCGAGGAACAGCGCCGCACGCTGGAGGCGCTGGGCTACGTGCCGGACGGTGCGGCGTATCTGCATCCCGCAGGCTGGCGGCTGGTGCTGCCCGATCACAGCAGCGGCTGGCGTGCGGGGCAGGAGGCCCTGCGGACGCTGCTGCTGGACGATGAAACGGCGGCGGCGCGTTACAGTCAGGCCTTTCTCGTTCATGGACGGCAGGGGGCAGATGAGGCGCTGAGGCCGGAAGCCACCGCCCACTACGCCCAGACCGTCGGTTTCCGGCCAGCCCAGTTTGCAGCTCAGGCGCTGGCGGGCCTGGACGACCCGTGGATGTTCGCCGGAGGTGTGGCGCTGGATTTACATCTGGGCGCGGTGGCGCGGCCCCATGACGATCTGGACGTGGCCGTGGCGCGCGGCGCTCAGTCCCAACTGTTGGGGTTGCTCGCCCCCTGGAAGCTTGATGCCCCACAGGACGGTCTGTACCGGCCCTGGACAGCCCCGCTGGAACCGCCGCTCCACCAGATTCACGCCCGTCACCCCGACTTGCCGGACGTGTTGATGCTCGATCTGCTGCTGACCGATATGGGCGCGGGCTTGTGGCAGTACCGGCGCGATCCGGGCGTGACGCTGCCGCTGGACGAGGCCCGACGATGGTCAGCCTCCGGCATGCCGTACCTGGCCCCACAGGCGGTGTTGCTGTTCAAGGCGGCCACCGGAGGCCGCGAGCCGCGTGGCAAGGACGCGCTGGATTTCGGGCGGGTGCGCCCCACGCTTACGCTTCAGGCGGCTGACTGGCTGCGGACGGCGCTAGAACGCGTTCACCCGCAGCATGAATGGCTGGCACAGCTGTAAAAAAAGCCCCCTCCATTACAGGGGGGGTGGCAAGAATGGTCCTTACGCCCGTGCCCGTTCCGGCGGCGCGTCCAGCGCGGCGATCTCGGCAGGGGTGATGTGGTACTTCTCACCGCACCAGTGGCACACGATTTCCTGGCCGCCCGTGTCCATCATGTCCTGGCGTTCCTCGGCATTGAAGAATTTCAGGCTGTCCTCGGCCTTCTGCCGCGAACAGCGGCACTCGAAGCCGGCGGCCTGCGCGCCGGGAGCCAGGGTCAGGCCCAGTCCCTCAGTCACGCGGTTCATCACGTCCAGAATGCCGCCGCGGCGCAGTCCGTCGGTGATCTGGCCCAGCGCGCGAATGTTGGCCTCCAGCCGGGCCAGCGTTTCATCCGACACGCCGGGCATCGCCTGAACCAGCAGACCGCCCGCGTGGGCCACCCGCCCGCCTTCCTCGTAGACGCCCAGCAGCACAGCATTGGGAATCTGTTCAGAGACTCCCAGGTAGCTGCTGACGTCCTCAGCGATCTCGCCGCTGACCAGCTCGATGCTGCCCGTGTACGGCTCGCCGTTGTCCAGCAGGCGCGTCACTGCCAGTTCACCCTGGGTGCCCACGATCCCGCTCACGTCCAGCTTGCCGTCGGACTCACGCAGGGGCAGATCCGCGCCCGGCTCGCGCACGTAGCCGCGAACATGACCGTTGGCGCTGCCCTCGGCGACGATCCAGCCCACCGGGCCACCGCCCTCGACTCGCACCGTCACTCGGCTGTCCACTTTCTTGCCCAGAACCACGGCCAGCAAGGCAGAGGCCGTCAGGGTGCGCCCCAGCGCGGCGGTGGCGGTCTTGCTCAGGCCGTGGCGCAGACGGGCGTCCTCCACGACACGGGTGGACTCCATGCCCACCAGTCGCAACGTGTTGCCCGCCGCCGTACCGCGCAGCAAAAAGGAATTGGAAACGGTGGAAGCAGTCATTAGGAAATCTTACACGAAGGCGCTCAAGGCTGGCTGTGGGAGGCCTCTCATTCTGTGACTCCTGTTGAAGGAGGTGTCCGTCTGTGACGGTCTTTTCTCGCTGCCTTGTCCTGGGGTGTCCCACTCGTGCGCCCTGTTGGCCCGTGAAGCTGACGTAAACGCGTCCCCACAGAGAAAACCTTAGTCATCTTGCCAATTCGCTCTCATAGACGGCATCTAAGCTGATCTGCTGGAACCGCTCGACTTTGATTCTGTTTTTTATGCACGGAAGTTCGGAAAGGAGAGATCGTCCGACTCTTTCAAGGAGTAAATTCCATGACCATTCATCACCCCACCTTGTCTGCCAAGAAGCTGCTGAGCGCCACGCTCCTGACCACCCTGACCCTCAGTCTGGCCGCGTGCAAGACCAACAACACGGCCGCGACCGGAACCACGAGCACAACCACGACGGACACTGCGGCCACCCCGGTGGACAACGCTGGAACCACCACCGAGACTGCCACTGATAGCGGCGCGGCCCCCACGGGCGTGCTGGTGGTTCAGGAATCGTCCGATATTCCCACGCTGGATCCGGGCACCACCTACGACACGGGCAGCGGGCAGATCGTGGAGAACCTGTACGAGACGCTGGTGACCTACGAGGGCAACAGCCTGTCTGAACTCAAGCCGTTGCTGGCGACGGAGTGGCAGGAGGGCGAGGACGGCAAGGAATACCGCTTCACCCTGCGCGACGGCGTGAAGTTCCACACCGGCAATCCCTTCGAGTGCAAGGACGCCGAGTACACCTTCCGCCGGAATCTGGTGACCAACACCAGCGACAGCGGCAACTGGTTCCTGTCCGAGAGCCTGCTGGGCACGGGCAGCAACGCCAATGATGACAAGAGCATCACCTGGCAGCGCATCACGGACGCCGTGCAGTGCGACGGTGAGACCCTGGTGTTCAAGCTGCCCAAGGCCGACCCGGCCTTCCTGGCCAAGCTGGCGTACATCGGTCAGGGCATTGTAGACAGCGAGCATGCCAAGAAGATCGGCGAGTGGGACGGTACCGAAGCCACCTGGAAGGAAGCCGTGGGCAAGGACCTGATGGGCAGCCCCCTGGCGCAGGACCCCAGTGGCACCGGCGCTTACAAGCTGCTGGACAAGACGGCCACTGCCGTGACCGCCACGGCCTTCATGGATTACTGGGGCGAGAAGCCCAAGATCAAGAACGTGATCCTGCAGAAAATCCCCGAACAGGCCGCGCGTCTTCAGGCCTTCGAGAAGGGTGACGCCGACATCGTGGAGACCGGTGGCCGCACCATCGTCGAGGCCCAGCTGGCCGGTAAGCCGGGCATCGCGATTCTGGACGATCTGCCCAATACCAGCGCCTTCGGCATCAGCATGAACCAGAAGATTAGCGGCAAGAGCGCCATCGGGAGCGGCAAGCTGGACGGCCAGGGCATTCCCGCCAACTTCTTCAGCGACGTGGACGTGCGCCGCGGTTTCGTGGCGGCCTTCAACACCCCCCAGTACATTCAGGACGTGCAGAAGGGCAAGGGTGAGCCGCTGAACTTCCTGCTGCCCCTGAGCTTCCCCGGTTACGACGAGTCCATCGAGCCTCCCAAGTATGACCTGGACGCCGCCAAGGAATACTTCCAGAATGCCTGGGACGGTCAGGTCTGGGACAAGGGCTTCACGGTCAACGTGTCGTACCGCGCGGGCAGCGCCACCGCCCAGACCGGCATGGAGATCCTGAAGAAGAACATCGAGTCCATTAACCCCAAGTTCCACGTCAATATCGTGGCCAAGGAATGGAGCGAGATCATCAAGGGCAGCAATCAGGGCACCGAAGCGATGGTCATGACTGGCTGGGCTCCTGATTACGCCGACCCGGACAATTTCGTCCATACCTTCTACAGCTCCGACGGCTACTACAACCCGCGCATCAACGCCAAGGACGAGCAGATCGACGCCTGGATCAACGAGGCGCGTAGCACGACCGACACCGAGAAGCGCAATGAGCTGTACTCCAAGATTGCCAAGCGGGCCATCGATCAGGCGTGGTACATCTACATGCCCAACCAGCCCGGCGTCCTGGCCTACCGCGACAACCTTCAGGGCGTGAGTCTGGACACCTACAACCCCATGCTGGGCTTCAGCAACTTCGGCACCGGCACGCTCTGGAAGGATCTGAGCAAGAGCTGAGTCACGCACGTTCTTCCTGAATTCCATCCGGGCCACCCTCTTTTGCGGGGGTGGCCCATTTGTGTGGCTTGGTCCTGGGCTGGGGCGGCTATTCTGCGCCTATGCCCGACTCTGCCCACCCCCCTGAAACCGGCGCCGAAACCGGCCTGTCCCGCCGAATCTCTTTGCTGCTGGTGGACGATCATCCGGTGGTCCGCAAGGGCACGCGTGAGTTACTGGAGGGCGAGGCGGACCTGCACGTGATCGGAGAGGCCGCCAGCGGTGAGGAGGCCATCCTCCAGGCCCGCGCGCTGAAGCCGGACGTGATCTTGATGGACGTGTCGATGCCTGGCATGAACGGTATCGAGGCCACCCGCGCGATCAAGGCCGAGCAGCCGCGCGTGGGGGTGCTGGTGCTGACGAGCTACGACGACGACGCTTACGTGTTCGCGCTGCTGGAGGCCGGGGCGGCGGGCTACCTGTTGAAGAACACCTCCGAGGACGATCTGCTGGGCGCGGTGCGGGCCGTGGCTGCCGGGGAGAGTGCGCTACACCCCAGCGTGGCCCGCAAGGTGCTGGAACGCTTCAGCGCTGCCGCCCAGCCCACCTCGCCTGAGGATGACCTCAGCCCGCGCGAGTTGGAAGTGCTGCGCGTGGCCGCCACCGGGCGCACCAACAAGGAAATCGCCCGCGATCTGGACATCAGCCCGCGGACAGTTCAGGTACATCTGGCGAACATCTTTTCCAAGCTGGGCGTGGGCAGCCGCACCGAGGCAGTGCTGTACGGTATTAAACGTGGCTGGATTGACCCGAAGCTGTTGTGAGGGTGAGTAGGAAATACGGCCGAAGCCTCATCCGTGATCCTCGCTGGGAATGCATTTTCAGCTCGCCCGAGCTCGTCTTTTTATGTCGATCACGCCAGCCAGCAAAGTAGAATTGCGTAATGTCAGAGAAGCAGAGCAATGGCAGATCTGGAATTTTGGGTTGCGGCGTATCTGTTCTCCTTGCCCTCCTGACTGGTTACGTGTTGTTGTTCATGCCGCAGCAAACCGTAGACGTTGAGCAAGCGTGTTCTAAAGCTGTGCGTCAGGTCAACACCGGTCAAACTGCTTATGTGTTGGACACATTTGCGCGGATCGACAAGCGGCGGGGCCGGATCGATATTCTCAATGGTCGGTCAGGTGAGCCTCCTGTGACGTTCAATTGCATCGTCTCAGGATCAAACAATCGCAATGCGAAGGCCGTTCTTGTTCCTCCGGAACGAGGGTCAAGATTGTAAAGCTCCCCGCTTCACGTTCAACGAGGGGACATTGCTCAGTTGGATTCCGTATGGACAGTCGATTCCACAAGATGCACAGGTCCTCTCCCATCGCCACACCCACATCACTAATATGACCACCTTGCCGCCCACCCTCGCCGCCGCACAGACCGCCCGCGTTTTTGCGGCGGCGCTGGCGGAGTATGCCTGTCAGGTCACGGCGGCCCACGGGGTCCAGGTCTGGGTGGCCGAGGGCGGGCGCGTGGAGGCACTCGCGCAGGAGGGCCGTGGCCTGGGCCTGAGCGACGGCACGCTGGCCCGGCAGGCGCTGGACGGCGGTTACCTGCTGGAAGAGGGCATGCTGGTGTGCCTCCCCTTCGGGTGTGGGGTGCTGGAATTCGTGGGGGCCAGCCCGGCAGGCCTTGAAGAGCTGACGGCGCTGGTGCCGCTGTTGACGCTGGCTCTGGAAGGGGTCCAGGCCCGCGAGGCCCGGCGTGGACGCGGGCGTGTGGCTGAGACCGTCGAGGCGCTGGTGCGTCGTCTGGGGGGCAGCCTGGATCTGGCCGAAGTGCTGACCGGCACCGCCCAGAGCGCGGCGCAGGCGCTGGGTTTTTCGCGCGCCTTCGTGGCCCTGTTCAACGAGTTCGGCGAGGATGGCGCCAGAACCGGGGACGTGTTCTCGCACGGCTTCGACGAGGCGTTCACAGGTGGCGTGGGCGTCGGCCCGGCCAGCATGGAAACGCTGATCCGGCGTGGCGAGGCCATCCGCTTCGAGCGCGCCCGGGACGCCGATTCGCCGATGGCGCAGGGCCTGCTGGAACTGGACCCTGAAGCTGCCGTCATCGCCGCCCTCAGCGCGCGTGGTCAGGCACTGGGCGTGCTGTACGTGGACAGTCGCAAACCCGGTGCTACGGCCACCGACGACGACGCCCGGCTGGTGCTGGCGCTGGCCGAGCAGGCGTCGCTGGCCATCGACAACGCCCGTCTCTACGGTATTGAGACCCGCAAACGCGCCGCGGCCGAGGCGCTGCGCGAGGCGGGGGCGGCGCTGGCGGGCAGCCTGCATCTGGGCGATACGCTCTCACGGGTGCTGGAGCGGGCCATGGCCCTGTTCCGTGCCGACGCGGCGGCAGTCTACGAGGCGCAACCCGATGGGCGCACGTTGAGTATTCGCAGCGCCGTGGGCCTGCCCAGCGAGTACGTGCTGCGGGTGCGCGCCAAGATGGGCGCGGGCGTGACCGGGCGGGCCGCCCAGCAACGCGAACCCGTGGCCGCGCATGACCTCGCCACAGCCCATTACGGCGGCGGCAGCCGCTACACCCGCCAGTTGCTCGCGCAGAACCGCTACCCCTACAAGGGTGTGCTGGGGCTGCCGCTGATCACCCGCACCGGGGTCTTCGGCACGCTGACGCTGTACTGGGAGGCCGTGCTTCCGCTGGACGACGACGATCTGGCGCTGGCCGACGTGTTCGCCGCGCAGGCGTCCCTGGCCGTAGAGAATGCCCGCCTGTACGAGGAGGAACTGCGCCGCGAGCGCGAGGCCGCCGTGCTGTTGAATGTGGGCCGGGTGCTGGGCGAGAGCCAGGACGACGCCGCGCTGGCCGGGGCTGTGCGCCTGACCACCCTGGCCCTGAATGCCGGGCGCGGCCTGCTGGCGCTTACCGACGAGGCGGGAGAGGTGAGCCGCTGCGCGACGTTCAACGTGTACCCGCCCACCCCAGAGGAGCTGACGGCGCTACGGGGACAACTGGGGCGCGGCCCTCGCCCGCTGCCCAGACGCGCCTGCCTGCCCGTGGCGGGCAGCGGACTGATCGTGCCGCTGGGCGATGAGGGCCGTCTCCTGGGCTTCCTGTACGCCGACGATCCCGGCCCGGAGGCTCCCGGCGATCATGCCCTGCAACTGGCCCGCAGCGTGGCCGATCAGATGACCCAGACCCTGACCCGCGTGCGGCTGCTGTCTGCCCTGGAGCGCGAGGAAGCCCGCTACCGCCAGCTGGCCGAGGGCGCGCATGACCTGATCCTCAGCGCAAACGCGGGCGGGACGGTGACCTACGCCAATCCCGCAGCCTCGCGCCTGCTGGAGCCGCTGACCGGGCCGCTGGTGGGGGGGCAACTGATGACCCTGCCCACTCCCGCCACCCGCGACGCCCTGCACCTCGCCTGGGACGCCGCCCGCACCCGCAATGCCGGGGGCCGTGCCGAGATCCAGATCGGCCCCTACCGTCTGGAAGTGCGCCTGAGTGCAGTGGCGCCCAGTCCCGGCGAGACCGATTCGGGGGTGCTGCTGGTCGCCCGTGACCTCTCGGAACTCCAGACCCTGGCCGACGAGATCACGCGGCGCGGGCAGGCGTTGGAGGCGGCAACCTCCCGCCAGAGCGAGTTGCGAACCTACCTCGCCCTGTTCACCCAGGCGCAGGAGGAGGAACGCAAACGGATCAGCCGCGAGCTGCACGACGACACCGCGCAGGTGCTGACCGCCTCAGGCCGCCGGGTGGCCCGGCTGGCGCGCGAGCTGAGCGGCAATCAGAAGGAGCGCGCCGACGACATTCTGGCCGACCTGAACGCTGCGTTGGACAGTGTGCGCCGCTTTGCCCGCAATCTGCGCCCCAGCGTGCTGGACGATCTGGGGCTGCTGCCTGCGCTGGAGTGGCTGGCGGGACAGGCGCAGACCCCCACGCGGCTGGAGGTGGGCGGACATGAGCGCCGTCTGGACGCGGCCACCGAGCTGACCGTGTTTCGGCTGGCGCAGGAGGCGCTGAATAATGTGGACAAGCACGCCGGGGCCCTGAGCGCCGCTATTCGCGTGATCTTTGGTACGGACGGCGTTGAGGTGGTGATCAGCGACGATGGCCAGGGTTTCACGCCCCAGCAGGCCGAGGCCCGCGCCCAGGAGGGGCACCTGGGTCTGACCGGCCTGCGTGAGCGCGTGGCCCTGGCTGGGGGCGAACTGGATGTGGACAGCGTGCCGGGGCAGGGCACGGTGTTGAGATTCAATCTGCCGGGATAGAGTCGGGCAAAGGCCACACCAGAGCTTTATTCTTGGGTCTGCTCAGGCGCCAGCCTATTTGGCAAGAATCCCCGTCCCCTCAGCGTCTCCAGAACCTGCTGCGAGGTCGCCGCGTAGGCCTCCGGGTCATACTTGTAGGGACTGGTGTACATCTGCGCCAGCGAGGTGATGCCGCCCTCCTCGCACATGGCCTTAAGGCGGGGCATGGACATGTAGCGCTGCCAGCCACTCTCCTCGCGCGCCCGGTACAGGTCATCCAGCTCAGCCGCGCTGGGTTTCTGGTAGACCTCGTCATGGACGTAGGCCCGCATGGGCAGGCGTTCGCGCCTCTCTGGCTGTTCATCCGGGACACCCACGGCGATGGTCGTGATGGGCAAGCAGGTTTCGGGCAGGCCCAGATAGTCGGCGATCTGGCCCATGGCCTGCAGAGTGGTGCCCATGTAACAGATGCCGTAGCCGCGCGCCTCAAAGCCCAGGGTCACGCTCTGGGAAATCAGCATCGCCTCGTTTGCGGCCACCTGGTATCCCAGGAAATTGTTGAAGTTGTCCCGCGCCCCCCGGAGCTTCAGCCACTGCCGCGTGCGGTACCAGTCGGCGCAGAACGTGATCACCAGCGGCGCCTGCAGGACGAACTCCTGTTCGCCGTGCAATTCGTACAGCCGCTGTTTCCGTGCCGGGTCACGGGTCACGATCAGCGAGTAGCTGTTGAGGTTCCCCGACGACGACGTGCCCGCGATGGCCTCCTGCAGCACCTCATCAATGGTGGTTTGAGGAACTTCGTCCGGTTTGAACTGCCGGATAGAGCGGTGTCCTGCCAACGTGTTTGCCACAGTCTGCATGCCGCAACTATAGGCAGGCTGACCTGGGACACGTCTGTTTCATCGGCGGATCGGTGGGGCCAGCGCCAAGCAGATCACCCATACTTTGCGAGGAACGCCTCCCGCGGCATCCAGGCCATTTTCGGCTGGGGTTCACTGGGCGGACGGGCGGTGCCGTAGACCGTCCGCAGCACGCGGAAGCCCAGGCCGTAGAGGCGGGCGCGGGCGGGCGGCAGCGGCAGCAACGTGAAGCCGCCCTGTTCCAGCTGGGCGTGGAACAGGGTCACGGCGAACACGGCCTGCGCGTCCTGCAACTCGGGGAGGGTCTGCATGGCGGCGGCCACGTCCTTCAGGCTGCGGAGGTACGCGCGGTAGGCGGTCAGCGCGCTTCGCCCGGCCAGTCCCACGATGCGCGGCGAGTGCAGATGCAACTCGGCGGTGGGCGTGTTGTGCGGCAACGGCAACGGCGCGGGCGCGTGGTCCAGCGCGGCCACCCGCATCACGGCGTCGGCCCGCTGGGCCAGATCAATGACGCCGTGTTCACGGGCAAAATTCGCCTCCACGGTGTTCGTGTACAGGTGCAGCAGCAGGTCACGCGGCCCGGCACGGCGCCAGCCCGGCACGTCACGCACGGGGACGGGGCGGTAGCCCAGCGCCCGCATGTGCCGCAGCTGTTCGCCTAGGCTCTCCGGCAGCACCCGCACGGTCTGTCCTGGTTGCGGCGTTTCCAGCGGAAACGGCAGCGGGCGAAGGCCCTGCGCGGCCAGACGGCGCAGGCTGGCGCGGCCCAGACCGTCAGCGGCCCAGCTCTGGACCAGCTGGGCCGAAGCCGCCTCCAGAACGCAGGGTGAGTCCGGCAGGCCCGTCCCGGCGATCTCATGACCGGCCTGTGTGGCGGCGTACAGCGCCTGGGCTGCCACAGGGGCCAGGGCGGGGGAGACCAGCAGGGTGACTTTTGCGCCGGCCTCGCGGGCTTTGGCCAGCACTTCCTCGAGCTCGGGTCCACTGTGAATGGGCACGGTCACGCCGACTTCGGGGGCGCCGGGATGGCCGCCTGCCCACGCGCCGTAGGCTCCGGCACGCAACTGGGCGGCAAGCAGATGAGGCAGAAGTGGGCGCATTTGCCGACTGTAGCTCAGAGGTGGGGTCCGGCCACACCAAAGGTTGACGACACTCTCATCCCTGGCGTCGTATGCTCCTGTCTAGCGATGCCTCAGACCCCTCCTTTCCCAGCAGGCTGGCCCCTTCCGGAATGCATGTCTTCTGGTAGGGACCGATGAGACCGCTCAGAATCGGTCTGTTCACCGATACCTTCCTGCCCGATCAGAACGGCATCGTGACCAGTGTGGGCCTGCTGAGTGACGAGTTAAGGGCGCAGGGTCATCACGTCGATGTGGTGGCCCCCGACTTTCCGGACAACGTGGACACCCGGACCGACGTGCGGCGGGTGCCTAGCGTCAGCTACATGTTCCTGCCCACCTACCGCCTGGCCTGGCCCACCCGCCGGGATTTTGAGCAGAAGTACGACGTGGTCCACACCCACACCCCGCTGACGCTGGGGCTGGCGGGGGCGCGGCTGGCCCGCAAATGGAACGTGCCGCACGTGGCGACCTACCACACCCACATTGAGGCGTACACCCATTACGTGCCGGGCGTCACGGCCCTGCAGCGCCACACCGGGGCGGTCACCCGCGTCATGAGCCTGCTGTACGGCCGGGCCGACGCTGTGATTACCCCCACCGCAGGAGTGCTGGACGTGCTGCAGGCCATGCGGGTGCGCAGCCCGGTGGTGATTCCCACCAGCATTGATCCGAAGGTGCTGAACGCTGCGCCGGCCATCCCCAATCCCTGGCCCGCCGGCAAGCGCCGCCTCCTGAGCGTGGGACGGCTGGCCCGCGAGAAACGTTTCGATCACGTGCTCGACACTGTGGCCGAACTGCCCGACACCCATCTGGTGCTGCTGGGCGAGGGGCCAGAGCGCGTGCACCTCGAAGCGCACGCCCGGCGCCTGGGCATCGAGAACCGCGTGAGCTTCCTGGGCGTCAGACCCTGGACCGAGATCGGCGCGTATTACCGCCTGGCCGAGCTGTTCCTGTTTGCCAGCGACACAGAAACGCAGGGGCTGGTGTTGCAGGAAGCCGAGCTGATGGGCGTGCCGGTGGTGGCGGTGGGCGCACGCGGCACCCTGAGCAGCGTGGCCCATGAGCGTAGCGGTTATCTGGTGGCGCCGGCGGACGTGAACGCGATGATTCACCATTCGCGCGCCATTCTGGGCGACGCTGCGCTGTGGGGCCGTCTGTCTGCCGGGGCGCGCGACTTCGCGGCGGGGACCACGCCCGCCGGGGTGGCCGCGCGGGTGCTTGAAGTTTATGCCGCCGCCCTGGGAATGCCGCGTGAGGTGCCCTTTCCTTCAGAGCCTGGGCTGGCGGCCGCCGGCCTTAACGCGGCGGGCCTGGGTGTTCAGTCTCAAAGTACCCTCGTGTATGACCGGTGATGTTGCGCAGGTGCTGCCACGCGAAGGGCAGCGCGCCCCGTTCCAGCCGGCGGGCGCTGGTCTGCACCAGGGCGCCCGGCACATAGGCCACTGCCCCCAGCCGGGCGATGGCCTGCCCCAGCATCACGTCCTCGTAGGCCTCGACTTCCGGGTACCCGCCCGCCAGCAGCGCCGCCTGACGCGAGTACGCCATGTTGGCCCCGGCCAGATTGGGCTTGCCCGCCACCCGGCAGGCGTGCAGAAAGCCGCTGTAGGCCTGCTGGGACAGCCAACTCCAGTACGGGGCCACTCCACAGAAGCCCATCGGGCCGTACAGCGCCACCCGTCCGGGCGTGGCGGCTTCCAACTTTTGGAGCCACTGCGGGCTGGGCAACGAGTCCGCATCGGTGGTGGCCACCCAGTCGCTGCGGGCGGCTTCCAGGCCCCACTGACGGGCGCAGGCCACGCCGGGCCGGGCGCAGTGCAGCACCCGTGCGCCCCAGGCCCGCGCCACCCCCACGGTATCGTCGGTGCTGCCGTTGTCCACCACGATCACCTCGGCGGGGGGCTTGCGCTGCGCCTCCAGCGCCCGCAGGGTCAGGGGCAGATACGCCGCCTCGTTGCGGGCCGGAATGATCACCGAGAAATCAGACACGGCCACAGGCTAGCAGGCAGAGGCCAGTTTTCTGCTGGGGGAGCACTTGCTGGCCGTAGGTGCGGGGAGGCGTGGCCGTGAGCGCCGTGACCTCGTGGCAGGACCGTCTGCCGGTCAAACCCGGCACCCTGCCCGGCGTGCTGGTGGCGGCGCTGGTTCTGGCGTGCTCGGAGTTTGTCCGCAGTGGACTGTACGCAGCGTATCTGCCCCAGGCCATCGGTCCGCTGCTGGGCGTGTCCAAGGCGGACGCCGTGGCGCTGGCCGCCACCACCTTCGTGGTGCATTTCGTCGCCGACACGCTGATGCGCGGCCCCGCCGGCGCGCTGATCAGCCGTTTCGGGGTGAGGCCGGTCATGCTCGGCGGGGCGACCCTGTCGTTGCTGGCCCTGAGTGTCATGTCCGGCACCCACACCGCCTGGGTGCTGCTGCTGACGGCTGCGCTGCACGGCGTGGGTTTCAGCGCCATGTGGCCCGGCACCATGAACCTGACCGCCGACGCCACCCGGGACACCCACAAGGGCCGGGCGGTCACGGCCATCAGCCTGGGGGTGATGCCGCTGATCGGTGCGGGCTTCCTGCTGCTGGGCGCAGTGGCCGGACGTCCACGGGCGCTGGTCTTCACGATCATCCTGTCGGTGTTGGGCGTGGCGCTCCTGGCCGCCCTGTTCGTGCCCAACCGCCTGCGGCGCGCGGCAGAAGCCGAGCAGGAGACCCGCCCGAACCGCCGCGCCCGCCTGAAAACGGCGCTGGGCGCTCTGGCCCCGCTGTTTCCGGCGGCCTTCATGCAGACCCTGACCATGACCCTGCTGGGGCCGCTGCTGTTCACGCTGTACCGCGATCTGGGCCTGACGTACTGGGGCATGGTGGCGCTGCTGGGCACCGGGGGTGCCGTGGCCTTTGGCAGCCTGCCCCTGACCGGTAAGGTGGCCGACGGCGGGCACGCCCGGCTGGCCGTCACCCTGGGGTTTGCGCTGCTGGCGCTGGGCCTGGGCGGCGTCGCCACCACGCCACCGATGTGGGCGCTGTTCGTGATGGCCGTGCTCGTGGGCGTGGGCTACGCCTTCATCATGCCCGGCTGGGCCGCGCTGGTCACGGGCCGCCTGCCCGAGGCCGAACGCCCCGCTGCCTGGGGCGCGCTGATGACCGTGGAGAACGTGGGGACCTGGATGGGCCCGCTGGTAGGAGCCTTCGCCTACCGGGTCCTGGGGCCGACCGGGCCGTTCATCACCGGCTCGGCCCTGGCCCTGATCACGGCTGTGGGCTACGTGATCTTCCGGCGAACCCTGACCACACGCCATGAGGTCGGGGCGTAGGAGGAGCGGCAATGGCGCTCAGAAAGTTAGGACATCGCCTTGTGTTCTCCACCCTGGGGGTGCTGGCTGCCACCCTGCTGGCCGACGTGCTGGGCCGCGCCGCCGGCTGGGGTGCGCTGGGAGGTGGGCCGCGCGAATCGGGGCGGGTGGCCCTGACCTTCGACGATGGTCCCTCCCCCCGCACGGCTGAACTGCTCAGGACGCTGGCCCGGCACGGCGCACACGCCACCTTCTTCGTGACCGAGCCCGCCTGCGCGGCCCACCCGGCCCTGCTGCGGACGCTGTTGAACTCTTCCCATCAGATTGAAGCGCATGGGCGCTGGCACCGGCACGCGTTGCTGCTCTGGCCGTGGCAGGAATGGACACAGATCCGGTGGCACCCCCGCGCGGAGGCACCTGGGCCGCTGCTATACCGCCCGCCCTACGGCGGCCACAGCCCCCTGACCCGCCTGTGGGCACGGCTGATCGGACGGCAGATTGCCCTGTGGGACGTGGAGGGTCGCGACTGGACCGACGCGGACGCCGCCACGCTGGCCCGGCAGACCCTGGCGCAGATTCGCCCCGGCAGTGTGATCCTGCTGCATGATGGCCCGGAGGTGAGCCTCAAAGTGCTGCAAGGGCTGCTCTGCGGTCTGGACGAACGCGGCCTGCAAGCCGTCACCCTGGCGGACCTTCCCGCGCGGCGCATCGGGCTGCGGCAGGGGTTGGGGCGGTTGCGGGCGAGTTACGGGGGCCATCCTCCGCCGCCTCCCTCCTAACCTCTCGGTCTCCTGACAAACTGCGCCAATTACAGGGCGGCCACGCGCACGTTCTTGGCCCGCCGGTACAGTTGTGCGGGGCGTCCCACACCGCTGCGCCGCTCGCCGCTGGGGGTCAGGATGCCCTGGGCCAGCAGGCGTTTGCGGAAATTGCGCTTGTCCAGTTGCCGGTTCAAGATCGCCTCGTAGACCGTCTGCAACTCGGGCAGGGTGAAGGTATCGGGCAGGAATTCCAGCGCCAGATTGGCGTATTCCAACCGCAGTTGCAGCCGCAGCAGCGCGCGGGTCAGGATCGTCTGATGATCGAAAGCCAGTTGCGGGGGCCGGTGCGCGTTGAGCCACTCCGCCCCCAGGGTGTGCCCGCCGCCGCTGACGCTGACCGTGCCGTGTGGCAGCACCGCCAGATGGGCCACGCTCACGATGCGCCCGCGCGGGTCCCGGCCCACCTCGCCGAAGGTATAGAACTGCTCCAGGTGGCGCGGTTCGAGTTGCACGGTGGTTTCGGTGCGCAATTCGCGCAGCGCGGCCTCGTGCAGTTCCTCGCCCGGCTGCACGAAGCCGCCGGGCAGAGCCCAGTCCCGTGCGTGCGGCAGTTCGCCGCGCTGCACCAGCAGCACGCGCAATTCGCCGCCGTGCATGGCGAAGGCCGCGACGTCCACCGCCAGCCCCACCTGTGTCGCTTGTGGGGGCAGAGCAAGGTGGGTCATGCGGGCGATGCTAGGGTTAGTGTCAGCTGTACGTCAAGTTCAGGTGTCTAGCCATAAGTGTGTTGTGGAGCCGGTGAAAATGGGGTGTAGCAAACGTTTTATTCGAACTTTTGGGCGGCCTCCGTCTCCGCCCGCGAGACCAGCACATGGCCGCGCAGGAGTTCGGCCACGCTCCAGGCCTGGAAGGGGCAACCACCCGGCAGCAGCGCGTTTCCGCTGAAGACCTCGGAGACGTGGCCGACACCCGCTTCCCAGACATGACCGCTCAGGCCGTCCACGGCGCTGCGGGCTTCCCCCACCTCGCCGCGGGACAGCAGCAGTTCCAGGTACGCGGTCAGCGGCCACGGCCACACGGTGCCCCGGTGGTAGGCGGCGTCACGCAGCACCTGCGGACCACCGTAATTGCCCCGGTAGCGCGGATCACGCGGCGAAAGGGTATGCAGCCCCAGCGGCGTCAGCAGTTCGGTTTCGGTCTGCCGTACCGCCGCCTCTCTCTGTGCGGGGGTGGAGGGCGTGTCCGGCAGGGCCAGCGCTATCGCGGCGTTGGGACGCACGCTGAGGTCCAGGGTGCCGTCCGCACCCAGCGCGTCGGCCCAGGCCCCACCGTCCCAGAACTGCCCGAAGCTATCGCGCGCCTGCATCCAGGCCTCCGCGAGTTCCGGGGGCTCGCTCAGCGCCTCCGACAGCCGCGTTTCTGCGCCCAGTGCCGCAATCCACAACCCCTGAATCTCCACGGGCTTGCCGTGGCGGGGGGTGACCACCCAATCCTCGATCTTCACATCCATCCAGGTCAACTGCACACCCTCCTCCCCGGCCAACAACAGACCGTCCGCCGCGTCACTGCGGATGCCGTGGTCGGTGCCGCGCAGGTGCCAGATCAGCAGTTCGCGCAACTGGGGCAGCGCGGTGCGCGCAAAGTCCAGATCGCCGCTGGCTGTGACATAGCGTTCCAGCGCCACCGCCAGCCACAGCGCCCCGTCCACCGTGTTGTAACCCGCGCCCTGGCCGTCCTCGTGGAAGTGGTTGGGAATCAGGCCACGGTGCACCGAGCGCAGAAAGGTGTCCAGCAGATCGCGGGCCTCCGGGAAGCGTCCGGTCAGCAGGGTCAGGCCCGTCAGCGAGATCATGGCGTCGCGGCCCCAGTCGGCAAACCAGGGGTAGCCCGCGATGACGCTGACTCCTGCTGGAGAACTGCGCCGCACCAAGTACGCGTCCGCCGCCACCGCCAGCGTCGCCACCAGGTCGTCGGACACCCCGCAGGTGTTCTGGGCCAGCCCGGCCAGTTCACGGCGGCGGGCGGCCTCCTGCTCGTGGGCCAGCCAGGGATCGGCAATCTCCGGGGTGCTGTCCGTCAGCCCCTGGACCACCAGCGCCACCTGCCCGCCGCCGGCCGGAAAATGCACCTCCCACAGCGCCGCGCCCAGTGTGTAATCGTGATCGGGTTCGCCGCGCGCCGCGTCGTGGCGGTAATAGATCCGCTGCGGGAAGGGGCGGGGGATAAGAAAATTGATCTGAGCGCTGGGTGCATGCAGCCGGACGCGCGTGGTTCTCTCCCCCAGGACCGTGACCTCCGTGCCCTCCGCCTGGAACGCCAGACTGGGAGCCTCCGTGTGGACATGGTGCATGTCGCGGTCTACGAAAAAGCCGCCCAGCGTCAGCGTGACCGCCTCGCGCGAATCCACTGTGTACAGGTAAATCACTGCGCCCGCATGGGCCGGGCTGACCGTCTGCCGCGTTACCCGTGCGCCGCCCACCGTTTGCACCCGTTCGGGCAGCAGATCGCGCAGGGTCACGCCGCTCAGCACCTCCAGCCCGCGTCCCTCGAACACATTCGGTGCAAGTTCCAGGGCGTGGAGGGTGTGGCGCTGGCCCCCGACTTCCAGAACTTCCAGCGGCGACACCAGATGCGTGAAGCGCTGCACGGGGGGCAGGGCGCTGACCACCAGACCCGAGTAGCAGCGGGTGGGCACCCCGGTCATGCTGGACAGCGCGAAGCCGCCCAGGCCGTCGGTCAGCAGCACTTCCAGATCAGCGTTGCGCGCACCCTGTGGGCCGTAGTGGTGGGTGTGCGCAGGGGGCATGGGGGAGAAGCCACTCATACCGGGAAGCATGGCAGATGAGCGTGTGCGCCGGTACAGGGGGCCCTATTTGACAGAAGGTTCACGCCCACAGAAAGACGGAGGGCGTGCGTGGTAAACTGACATGTTTCTCCGCAACATGTTTCGAGCGTGAATGCGGATGCAGCCGCCCTGACCCGCCACTTGTGGCGCTGCCAGCGTGCAGGGGGCGTGCGGGGGTGATGAATATAGCGAAAGATCATAAGGTCAACGAGCAGATTCGCGTCCGGCAGATTCGTCTGATCGGCGGAGAGGGCGAGCAGGTGGGCATCATCGACACGCGCGAGGCCATGAACATGGCGCGTGAGGCGGGACTGGATCTGGTGATGGTCAGTCCACAGGCCGTGCCGCCCGTCTGTCGTCTGCTCGATTATGGCCGCTTCCGCTTCGAGCAGCAGCAGAACGAGAGGGAAAACCGCAAGCGGGCCCGCGGTCAGGAAGTCAAGGCCATCAAGTTCCGGGTCAAGATCGACGCGCACGACTTCAAGACCAAGACCGGGCATGTGCGCCGTTTCCTGGAAGACGGGCATAAGGTCAAGGTCACCATCATGTTCCGTGGGCGCGAACGCACCCACCCCGAACTGGGTGAACGCATTCTGGTACGCGTGGCCGAAACCCTGGCCGACATCGGCGTGCCTGAAAGCAACCCCAGCATGATGGGCATGGACATGAACATGATCATGACCCCGCGTGCCACGCCTGCTCCCAAGAAGGACCGCGATGAGGACGGCGTGGGCTCCTCGCCTGCAGCGGCAGCGGCACCAGCTGACGCTGTGGCGGCTGCCCCCCAGCCAGAGGCCCAGACTGGCGCTCCCAAGACGGACGTACCTACCGAAGCCCCCGCCTCGGCGTAACGCTGAGCGCAGTGGTTCAAGTAGCGACGGCCCGCCACATCGGTGGGCCGTTCGCCTTTGCTGAACTGTACGGTTGTTATTCCTGCTTTATTTTGTAAACTGATAGGGCGGCCAGAGAATGGTTGATCCGCGTCCACATCGCCACACAGGAGGAATCCCATGATCAAGATGTACACCACCAGCTGGTGCCCTGACTGCACTGCCACCAAGCGCGCCCTGACCAGCAAGGGGCTGGCTTTCGAGGAAATCAACATTGAGCAGGACGAGCACGCCGCCGAATACGTCATGAGCGTCAACGGGGGCCGCCGCAGCGTGCCCACGCTGGTCAGCGGTGACGTGGCCCACAGCCTGAGCGGCTTTCGCCCGCAGAAGCTGGACGCTTTCCTGGCGGCGGCTGGGCTGTAAAACCAGACCATCAATGATCAAACGGTGCGGTGACTGGCAACAGTCCGCACCGTTTTTCTGATGTCTCTTAGTTGTCTTTCCGGGACGGGCGTTCTTTCCTAAGGCTGAGCAGTTCGGTGGTGTTGTAACTGCTCCTAGATCTCACCAGACCCACGCCCTCGGCGTACCATTCCTCGAAGTCGTTCATGTCGCGGTTCAGTGGGATCGGTCCCACCTTGCCCGCCACCCGGTAACCCACCCGAACCTTCCAGGCGTCAAAGGTTCCAGCGGACACCGTGATCTTCTCTCGGCCCATGATCTGCCGTCTGGCCGTAAGGGTGGCTTTGCCCCTCAGGAGGCCCTGCCGTCCTTCCAGATCCCAGACCAGGGACCACGCCGCGCCCGGTTTCCATGCTGGGGCAGCAGCGATCTCCACCCCGCTGACCACAGCACGGGTCAGGGTAATGCTGCCCAGGTTGGGCGGACTCAGGCCAAGCTGTGTGCCCCCGGCGCAGGTGTACCGGCCAGTCTCCGTGGGCTTTCCGGCGGTCATGGACTGTTCCTGAAAGCCTGAGTCAGTCGGTTGTCGTCCGGCTGAGGGCATAGCTGGAGGCCGGTTTTTTACTGTCGTTGGGCGTGACGCGATAGGTCCAGACCCAGCCTTCCTGCA
Organism: Deinococcus humi; assembly: GCF_014201875.1. NCBI lineage: Bacteria > Thermotogati > Deinococcota > Deinococci > Deinococcales > Deinococcaceae > Deinococcus > Deinococcus humi. The sequence continues at coordinate 105,254 of NZ_JACHFL010000014.1, forward strand.
CCGGATTCATCGTGTTGTCGCAGGCCGCCGGGGCAGCCCACGCCGCACTGCAACTCCAGATCAGGAGGCTACCCACCTTCAAACCCACGGCCCGGCAACGCTCCAGACCCCTAAAGGAGTGGGGCTGATTGTGGCCTGCAGTCTGTCTGATCCGGGAAAAGGCCCCCGTAAAGCCTGCGGCTGATTTCACTCCAGCCCCGCCCCCGCCCGGTACGCCGCCAGTGGCCAGGAGCGTCCGCCCCCCTGCCGCACCCACTGGATGTCACCGTCGTCTGCCCGCTGGAAGGAATACGCCTCGCCCACTGAGCCGAAGCCGCCTTCGGGGGCGGGAGATAGCGTGTTGGCGTCCTGCACGGTCAACTCGGTGACTGTGGCCGATGGATCGCCCAGCGGGACCAGTGAGACCAGTCGCCCTCCCAGGTTCACGATGTCGAACACGCCCCAGGCATTGGCGAAGCGCCCGGTGAAGGAGTCCAACTCGTGCGCCGTGTCCACCTCCTTCTGCGAATTCTTGTGCGCCAGATCGATCAGGCGGATCAGGTTGCCCGCCCATTCGGTGGCCGGGCCGCCCGCTGTATTCGTCAGCACGGAGATGGACAGTCCCGTTCTGGGATCGAGCCACGACTGCGTGATGTGGCCGGGGAAACCGCCCGAGTGGCCCACCAGCACACGCTCGCCGATCTCGTCCAGGATCAGGCCCAGGCCGTAGCCGCGCCGGGTGGGTTTGGTGATCTCCGATTCGCGGCGCCCCATCAGGCGTTTGGAGGCGTCCGAGAGAAGTCCCTCGCGCCCCAGGGCGTGCCGCGCCCAGTAGGCGGTCAGGGCCTCGGCAGTGCCGTAGAAGCCGGTGGCCGCCGCCAGCGCGCGGGTGTCCGAGGACGGCACTGTGCGGCGGGGATCGTTCCCTGAGAGGCGTGCGCTGTGTCCGGTCGCCAGCTCGGCCTCGCGCTCCGGGGGCAGTTCCGCGCCCAGGTCCGTCAGCTCCAGGGGGCCGGTAATGTGCGCCTGCACGTAGTCATCGTAGCTCTGGCTGCTGGCGGCCTCCACAATCAGGCCCAGCAGCCCGTAGCCGATGTTGGAGTATTTGAAGTGCTGGTTTTGCGGAAATACGGCGTCGGCGCGGGCGAAATCAATCAGCGTCTGCCGCTCCGGGAAGGCGTGCAGTTGCTGCCAGTAATCGCTGTCGGCCCCGTCGCGGTTGATGCCAGACTGGTGGCCCAGCAGCGCCCGCACGGTCATGTCGGCGGCAGGCGAATCCGCCAGCTCCGGCAGCCAGTGGCCCGCCGTGTCGTCCAGGCGCAGTTTGCCCGCCTCAATCAGCTGAAAGATGGCGGTGGCCGTAAAGGTCTTGGAATGCGATGCGATGCGGAACAGGTGCCCCGTGGTCAGGGCCTCGCCCGTGTCCTCGTTGGCCTGGCCCAACGCAAACGATGCGGCCAGCTCGTCGCCCACGCGTACGGCCACCTGCACGCCGGGAATGCGGTGAAAGTCTCGCCCGTACTCCAGCCAGCTTTCCAGATAGGGCGCGATCTGCCGGACGGTTTCCAGAAGGCTCATATCCCAGACTCTAGAGCGTAGTGGGGCGGGCTGTCCTGCATTGCAGGAGGCACCGCTGCCACGGTTCGCGCTCACCCGGCCCGCTACGCTGCTCCCATGAATGCCCTTCCCACAGTGTTGACCATCGGCTATGAGAACGCCGAGCTATACGCCTTCCTGGACACGCTGGCCGCGCACGGCGTCACCCTGCTGGTGGACACCCGCGAACGCGCGCAGAGCCGCCGCAAGGGCTACAGCAAAACGGCGCTGGCGGCCGCATTGACAGAGCGGGGCATTGGCTACCGCCACCTGCGCTCATTGGGTACGCCGCCCGCACTTCGCAAGGCGTACCGACTGGATAAGGATTTCGCCGCCATGAAGGCCGGGTACACCCTGCATCTTGCCACGCAGACGGACGCACTGGAGGAACTCGGGGGGCTGGCCGCCCGCGAGCGTGTGTGTTTGCTGTGTTACGAGGCGGACGCCAGAGAATGCCACCGATCATTGATCACGGAGAGGTTGCAGAAAATGGGATTTGCGGAAGCCGTGGAGGATTTGACCGTGCCGGGGCGTTAGGCTGTCTTATGAACCCAGATGCTTTTGAGAAGCAGAGCACAGAAATTCGCCGCGCCAGACAAAGGTTCAAGCTTCGCTTCCGCATGTAGCAGAGTTTCTTCAGCAGCCATGTAATCGCTCAAGCCCGCATTCCCCCGTTTCCCTTGTTCATCCATGCCGGGGGCTTGGGCGCGAAGCGGCCCAGGATGGTTTGCTGATCGTAGGCCAGGTATGCCTGCATCCACGGGAAGGTCTGGTTCAGCACCCGGATCGCGTCGGGGCTGCCCATGCCGTGGTCGAGCTGGTAGACCACGAACTGTTCCGGCGTTTGCAGCCGCAGGTAGGTGGGCATGCTGCCCGCGTGTTCGTCCAGCACGCTCTGGAACTCGCCCACGGCGTCGGGGCTGGCCGTTTCCAGATCGATGTTGACGTACATCACTTTCGGAACCTCGCCCAGTTGCTCAATGCTGACCAGTTCCTCGGCAATGGCGCGCAGGCCACCGTCCTCGGATTCCAGTTCCACAATGACCAGCGCGGGCGTGTCATTGATCAGCTTTTCCTGAATACGGTCATAGGCGCGTGCAAAGGCCACCAGCTCGGTCTGCCCGGACTCGTCGGCCAGGATGAAACGGGCCATCATGCCGCCGGATTTGGTGGGCTTGCGGACCACGCTCTCCACCATGCCCGCCAGCACCGCCTTGATGCGCTTGCCGGGGGCGACGTTCTGGGTGGTGAACCAGGTGTCCAGATCCGAGATGCGGCAACTGGCCGCCTCGCGCAGCCCCTCGTGCTGCTCCAACGGGTGGCCGGAGATGTACAGGCCCAGCGCGTCTTTCTCGATGCTCAGGCGTTCCAGATCGGTCAGGGGGGTGAAGTTTGATTTGAGCGGCGGCTCGGGCGCAGTTTCCTCTAGGCCGAACAGGGCGTCCATGCCGCTGCTGATCATGGACGCGGCCCCCTGCGCCCAGGCCAGCGTTTCCTCCAGACTGTCCAGCAGTTGCCGCCGTTCCCCGAACTGATCGAAGGCTCCACTCTTGATCAGGTTTTCAAGCGCCTTGCGGTTGCAGGTCTTGTTGTCCACCCGCGAGCAGAAGTCGGCAAACGACTTGAAGCGCCCGCCGCGCTCGCGTTCCTCCAGAATGCGGCCCACGGCAGCCTCGCCCAGTCCCTTGATGGCGTACATCCCGAACAGGATTTCCTCGCCCGCCACCGCGAAATCCGGCGCAGAGCGGTTGATGTCCGGCGGCAGCACGCGCACGTCCATCTTGCGCGCGTCGCTGATGTACTCGGCCACCTTGTCGGAATCGCGCCGTTCCACCGTCAGCAGGGCGGCCATGAACTCGACGGGGTAGTTCGCCTTGAGCCAGGCGGTCTGATACGTGATCACGCCGTAAGCCGCCGAGTGGGACTTGTTGAAGCCGTAGTTGGCAAAGGCGTCCAGCAGATCGAAGAGTTTGTTGGCCTCCTCTTTCGGAACCTGATTGGTCTTCGCGCCCTCAACAAACAGGTCGCGCTGCTTGGCCATCTCCGCCACGTCTTTCTTGCCCATCGCGCGGCGCAGCAGGTCCGCTCCGCCCAGGCTGAAGCCTGCGACTTCAGAGGCGATCTGCATGATCTGTTCCTGGTACACCGGAATCCCGTAGGTTTCCGCCAGGATCTTTTCCAGAAACTGTGCGGAGGTGGGGAAGCCGTCACGCACGTAGTCCACTTCCTCGATGCCGTGGTGGCGGCGGACGTAGGTGGGAATGTTCTCCATCGGGCCGGGGCGGTACAGCGCGCTCAGGGCGATGATGTCGGCCAGACGGCGCGGCTTCAGGCGGCGCGACGCATCGGCGATGCCCGCGCCTTCCAGCTGGAACACGCCCTTGGTGTCGCCCCGGCTCATCAGCTCATACGTCTTGGCATCATCGAAGGGAATGGCGTCGAAGTCGATCTCGATCTTCTGTGACTCACGCATGATGCGCTTGGCCTCGTCCAGAAAGGACAGCGTTCGCAGCCCCAGGAAGTCCATCTTGATCAGGCCGATGTCCTCCACGGCCTTCATGTCGTACTGGCAGACCATGCCCATGCCGGACGTGTCGCGCATGACGGGGACCAGATCAGTCAGCTTGTCGCGCCCGATCACCACCCCGGCGGCATGGACGGAGGCGTGGCGGGTCAGGCCTTCCAGCTTCTGCGCGAACTCGTAGGCTTCCAGCAGCTGCGCGTCCTCGGCCAGCAACTGCGCGATGTCCGGCACAGCGTCCCTGGCCTGCTCCAGCGAGTAGCTCTTGCCGAACTTGATGGGAATGAGCTTGGACACCTTGTCGACTTTGGCGTATTCCAGGCCCATCACGCGGGCCACGTCCTTCAGGCACGCCTTGCTCGCCATCGTCCCGAAGGTAGCGATCTGCGCCACCTTGTCCTCGCCGTACTTGTCCTGCACGTATTGGATGACTTCAATGCGGCGGGCGTCGTTGAAGTCGATGTCGAAGTCGGGCATGGAGATGCGGTCCGGGTTCAGAAAGCGCTCGAACAGCAGCTCGAACTCCAGCGGATCGAGGTTGGTGATCCGCATGGCGTAGGCCACCAGTGAACCTGCGCCTGAACCGCGCCCTGGCCCCACGCTGATGCCCTGATCCTTGGCCCAGTTGATGTAATCGGCCACGATCAGGAAGTAATCGGGGAAGCCCATGTTGTTGATGACGCTCAGCTCGTACTCGGCGCGGCGCAGCAGCACTAGGGCGTGGGTGTGGTGAGCGCGGCAGGTGCTCTCCTCCTCGCTGCCGGGGTCAAGGCGAATGGCGGTGTCGCTCGGCTCGCCCTTGCTGCGCTGCCAGTCGGTGCAGGCGTAATCGGGCAGCGGACCATCCACTGCCGCCCTCTCCATGACCTCCAGCGCCGGATAGGGGGTGTATTTCTCGCCCGTCGCCTTGCCGCGCGCCTCCCACTCGCTGCCTAGGAAGGCCACCAGGGTCAGCAGGGTGTCCAGGTCACAGGTGCGGGCGTCGCAGCCCTTTGTGCGGGACAGGACCCGCTCGCGTTCCTGCGGCTCCAGCGCCGCCAGACTGCGCACCGCATACTCGCGCAGCAGCGCCTCGGTGACGTGGTGCGGGTAACGCTTGAGGCTGCCAGCGTAGGTCTGCACCCGCAGTTCCTCAGCCATGGTGCGGCCTTCGGGAATGGGCAGCGCGGGCATCTGGTACACGCGCTTCTTGCCCACCGGGAGATCCACGTTGCACAGGTCGGCAATGCGGGCAGTGTTGTCGAAGACCTCCTCGCCCCACTCGGCGGGCGGCAGGGCGCGGCGCATCTCGTCCAGATCCTTGACGTAAAACTCGTCGCAGGGAAACTTGAAACGGTTCTCGTCGGCCAGCGTGGCCTTGGTCTGGATCGCCAGCAGCGTCTCGTGGGCGGTGGCATCACTTTTCTTGACGTAGTGGCCGTCGTTGGTCGCCACCATGCCGATGCCCAGTTCCTGCGCCCAGGCTTTCAGAATGGGGTTGTTCTTCGCCTGTTCGGGCAGCCCGTGGTCCTGAATCTCGATGAAGTAGTTCTCGCCGAACAGGTCGCGGTACCACATCAGCCTCTTCTTCGCGTCGTCCTCGCGCCCCTGCATCAACAGCTGCTGCACCTCGCTGCCCAGGCAGCCCGAGAAGGCGATGACGCCCTTGTGGTGTTCGGTCAGCAACTCGTGGTCAATGCGCGGCTTGTAGTAGTAGCCCTCGGTGTAGCCCCGGCTACTCAGGCGGCACAGGTTCTGGTAGCCCTCAAAGTCGCGCGCCAGCAGGGTCAGGTGAAAGATGCCCTTCTCGCCGCTGACACCGGGCTTCTTGTCGCGCCGCGTGCCCATGCCCGGCACCACGTAGGCCTCGTAGCCGAGGATCGGCTTGACCTGCGCGGCCTGGGCATAGTTGTAGAAATGCACCGCGCCGTGCATGTTGCCGTGGTCGGTCATGGCACACGCGGCGTCCTGGCCCTCCGGCGTGACCTGCTTGACCCATTTCAGCAGGTCCTTGAGCTTGGCCGCGCCGTCCAGCAGGCTGTACTGCGTGTGCTGATGCAGGTGCGCGAACCGCCCGCTGTACTCGGTAGGCGCGCAGCACGAGCCATCTGGCAGATGGATGTGCTGGCCTGTGCTGGGGGGAGCAGAATCGGCGGGCGCGGTCATGCTTCAAGCATAGGCCGGGGCGGGGGTGGGTTTCAGTGACGGGGAGGGTTGACGGGGTTAGCGCGTCGGGTGCTGCCTGACACGGACTCCGATTAAAAGGTGTTGAAAACACCTGAAAATCCGAGCGGAGCGAGAAGGGGAAAAACAAGTTCCGGGTGTGGAGTGGAGGGATCGGCGTTGTCCCAATTCCTCCACAAAACAAACGAAATCCATATGACTTCTTCCACAGTCCACATCGATGAGGCGCGGTGGATCATGCGGTGGCAGTTGGCCCAGACAACTACCAGATCGTCCAGGCGGGTTTTTCGTTCTCTGGCCTCGCTCAGCGGAACGATGTGTTGGTACTCGGCAATGCCCTTACCCCGTTCCCCATACACAGCCTGAAAGTCGAATCCACAAGCCTCGCAAGCCAGCTTGCCAGTGGCGGCAAGAACCTGGGCGATCTTCTTTCGCACCCCAGTTCTGTTCCGCTCATGCCGCCTGTGAAGCTGTTCCAGAACGCGGCCTTCATTGAAATCGTCATCCTTCTTGTTGGCGTCGAGAAGAGCGAAGATTTCTGGCTCCACGCTCACGGCTGATCGGATGGCGGTAGCCAGTTCGTGGATATGTTCCGGCTATCCCGAAACCCTAGGCAAACGCTTGAACAATCAGGCTGATGGAGGCTGGTTGGTGTTCCCCCTCATGATCTTTGAGCTGCCTCAGCTTCATTGCTGTCGCCATTGGATCGCGGAAGGCGTTGTCCTGCCATGATTCCCTGTGCCAGGGAAGCCGCCTGAGATAGTCGCTGAGTGCGCTCACATTCGGGGTGGCGTGCTGAAAGCGTCCTGCGCCCCTGCTGGAAATAAAAGTCGTAGAGCAAAATGACTTCAATCACGATACCAAGTTGGATTGATAGGCATGTTTCATGCTTATCGCCGCCCAGAACACGGACCTTCTCTGCGCCGCGCTATAACTCCTCCCATGCAATACCGCACACTCGGCAAGACCGGCTATGACGTGTCCAGTATCAGCTTTGGGGCCTGGGCCATCGGCGGCACCTGGGGCGAGGTCAGCGAGCAGGATGCCATGAGCGCCCTGCACCGCGCCCTGGATCTGGGCATCAATTTCTTCGACACCGCCGATGTATACGGCGACGGGCGCAGCGAACGCCTGATCGCCCGCCTACGGCGTGAGCGCCCGGAAGCCTTTTACGTGGCAACCAAAGCCGGACGCCGCCTAGACCCGCACACAGCGGGCGGCTACAACGCGGTCAATTTGCGCGGCTTCATTGACCGCAGCTTGCAGAATCTAGAGACCGAGACTCTTGATTTGCTCCAACTCCACTGCCCGCCGCCAGAAGTATACGAGCGGGATGAAGTCTTCGGCGTGCTGGACGGCTTTGTACAGGACGGACTGCTGCAGGCCTACGGCGTCAGCGTGGAAACAGTGGAAGAGGCGCTGACGGCCATCAAGCATCCCAACGTGTCTACCGTGCAGATTATCTTCAACGCCTTCCGCTTCAAGCCTGCCGAACAATTCTTCGCGGCGGCGCTGGAGGCGAATATAGGTATCCTGGCCCGCGTGCCGCTGGCGAGCGGCCTGTTGACCGGGAAGATGACGCCCCAGAGCAGCTTCGCGCCCGATGACCACCGCAACTTCAATCGGCACGGCGAGGCATTCGACAGGGGCGAGACCTTTTCCGGCGTGGACTTTGAAACGGGCCTTAAAGCGGTGGAGGAGCTGCGCCTACTCGTCACCGAAGGCATAACGCTGGCCGAGTTCGCCCTGCGCTGGATTCTGATGTTCCCCGAAGTGAGTTGCGCCATTCCGGGGGCCAAGAACGCCGCTCAGGCTGAGGCCAACGCCCGCGCCGCCGATCTGCCGCCGTTGAGCGAGGCCACCATGCGCGGCGTGGCTGCCGTGTATGACCGTCTGATCCGGCCCCAGGTGCAGGATTTGTGGTGAGCAGGAAGGCGATCAGCGCGCAAAGGATTTAGCCGCAGGAAACCAGATCGTTTACCCTGTGACATGACCCCGCCCCCACCCGTCCGCCCCGCTTGCCGTGCCGATGCCCCGGCCATCGCCCGCATTCACGTCAGCAGCTGGCGCGAAACCTACGCGGGCCTGATGCCGGACGATTTTCTGGAACGCATGACCAGCGAGGAGATGCGGCGGCGGCGCGAGGCAAACTGGGAGCGCACCATCTCGCAGGGGCTGGAAACGGTGCTGGTGGCCGAGCAGGACGGGGTTGTGGTGGCCTTCACCTCGGCTGGACCTGCCAGGGATCATCCCGGTTACGAGGCGGAGCTGATGACGCTGTACGCGCTGAGATCAGCGCAGGGGCAGGGTCTGGGACAAGCGCTGTTCAGGCAATTGGTCCAGGATCTGCGGGCAGACGGGGTTCAGAATCTGGCGCTGTGGGTGCTGGCCGACAATCCCACACGGCAGTGGTATCTGCGGCGGGGTGGACGCGAGGCGGGCGAGAAGCTGGACGGAACCTTGCGTGAGGTGCGGGTGGTGTGGGATCGCCTGCCAGGCTAACGCCGCAGCTTGCGCGCCGCCTCGTCCGGGGTGATCTCGCCGCGTTCCAGGCTGCTCAAAATCTCGGCCTGGGGATCGGCCAGTTCGGGTTCGTATCCAATGGCGCGGAGCAGCGTGTCGAAGCGGGCGCGCACTGTGGGGTAGCTGACGCCCAGCACGCGCTCGACCTCCTTCAGGTTGCCGCGCACGCGGATGTACAGGCGCAGGAATTCCAGGTTGTCCGGGGTCAGGGTGGCGAACTCGTTCAGCTCGAAGGCCCCGCGCACGGTCACGCCGCTGCCCGCGAACCGCAGTTCGGTGACGTGCGGGGCTTCGGTTTCATCCGGAAAGGGCAGGGGCAGGGGGCGCATAGGCCTCAGTTTACGCGCCCCTCAGTTCTCCGCCGCCAGCACGGCCACCACCTCGTCCTGCAGGGCACGCAGGGTCAGAATCGGACTCTCAGGGGGGCCATTCATCATCAGCGCGAAGGCCAGGAGATGTCCACTCTTTGCCGTGACATATCCGGCCAGACTGCTCACGCCGGGCAGCGTACCCGTCTTGGCACGCACGTCCAGGCCTGTCCCCACGAAGCGCTGTGACAGCGTACCGCCGCGTCCACCGTGGTTTGGGAGGTTCTCATCGGTGCCGCCCTGCGGGAGCGCCTCGACGAAGGCGTTCTGGCGCTGGCGGTAGAGCTTGTCCGGGAACCCGGAACCCTCGGCAGGCGTGCCGACCAACGGGTACGGCAACTCGTACATGGTGCGCAGCAGTTCCACCAGGGCGCGAGGGGTCAGGCGGCCTTCGCGGCTCAGGCCGCTGCCATCGGCCAGCACCACGCCGCTGAGGTCCACGCCGATGCGCCCCAGAAAGGCGCGTTCCCGCGCCAGAGCGCCCTCCAGGGTGCCGTTCCCGGCGGGACGCAGCGCCAGTGTGGCCAGCAGTTCCTCGGCGTTCAGGTTGTCACTGGGACGCAGCGTGTCGGCCAGGAACTGCGCCACGGGCGCGCTCCGTACGCTGGCAACCGCCTGTTCGGGACGGCTCCCTACCGGAGTCACCGGATCGGGGGGCAGGGTTTCGCCGCGTTCGTCGGTGCGGGCGGGCGCTAGATAGGGCTTGAACGAGGCGGCCTTTCCCACTTCCTGCGAGGTCACCCTGATTCCGGCGCGGCGCAACTCCGCGATTAACGCCGCGCCCAGCCGACGGCGCGCCGTGTCCTGGCTGAGTGGCGGCGCATCGTGCCACTCAGCCAGGCGGAGGGCGGTCATGGGTACTTCGATGGGCGCATCCTTCCAGGTACCCGAATCCAGTCGGGCGTCGTCCAGCCGCACCTCGCCCACCACACGCAAGCCGCGCCCATACGCCTGTTTTGCCAGGGCGCGCAGGCTGTAAGGGCCTTCCGACACCTTCAGCGTGGGATCGCCGCTGCCGCGCAGGGTCACGGCCTTGACCCGGGGCCGGCCCACCTGCGCGGCGGGCACAGTCAGTTCGCTGCTCCACCAGCCGTCCGCGCCCCCGCAAGTGTTCAGGACAGCCGCCCCCACCACCAGCTTATTTGTGCTGGCGGGAATGAATGGGGTGTCAGGCAGCCACGTTTGCAGCACCTGTCCCGACTGCAGATCCTGGACCAGCACGCCCGCGCGCACGCCTGGGGGCAGGCCGCGCAGTACCCTTCGCACGCCCTCGCTCAGACCGGGTTCGCGTTGCAGGGTCAGATCGGCTGCCTGCGGGTCCGGGGCCTGCGCTGCCGGAAACGGTGCGCCGCCCAGGCACAGCAGCAGACACAGCAGGGGCAGAGTTCGGCGCATCAGGGCAGGATAGCGGAGGGACGGTCCGGGGCGGGCCAGATCATCGACCTGACCGGGGGCTGTCCAGTTGGTCCCTGGCCCTGGATTAGCCTGTGCCCATGACCCGTCCCATTCCCCTCGTCCGCGCCGCCTTCCCTTACCACCACGCCATTCAAACCCGCTGGGCCGACAACGATGTGTACGGTCACGTCAACAACGTGACGTACTACGCCTACTTCGACACGGCGGTGAATGCCTACCTGGCCGCCCAGGGCGCGCTGGACATCGAAAGGGGAGAGGTCATCGGGCTGGTGGTGGAAACGGGCTGCGCCTTCTTTGTCCCCGTCGCCTTTCCCGAGGCACTGAGTGTGGGTGTCCGCGTCGCCAAGCTGGGCCACAGCAGCGTACGCTACGAGGTTGCCGTTTTCCGCGAGGAAGACGAGGACGCGGCGGCCCAGGGACACTTCGTGCACGTCTACGTCGACCGTACCTCGCGGCGTCCGGTGGAATTGCACGCCCGACTGCGGGCCGCGCTAGAGCCTTTGCGGACAGTGTGAGAATGCGGCCTTCTATGGGAGCGCCCAGTATGCTGCCCCATCTTCAAATCAACACAAGCATCGTGTGCTCAGGCCTCGACGCGCGCTGACAGGAGAACCGCTCATGGGGACTGATCACGCTGGCGCCCGGCCCGCCAGACCAGCCACATCAGCAGAGGTTGGAGGGGCAGTCTGACCCAGGCCACCCATGCGGGGACCCCAAATTTTTGTGGGTCCTGAGCCATATAGATGTTGGCCGGAAAAACCGTCAGGAGCAGTGCCAGTAAGCCCCAGCGTGCGACAGGGCGGGTGCCTGGATGGAGCAGGCTCAGGCCACCCATCAGCTCTGCCGCGCCGCTGATCAGCGTGGCCGTGCGTGCAGACAGGGGCAGAGCTGGGGGCACAATGCGCTCAAAGAACTGCGGCGCGGCGAAATGCGTGATGCCTGCGGCAGTGAATAGGGCGGCCAGGGCCAGCAAACTGGGCGTCAGACGGGATGTTTCAGACATGGGCCACTGTAGCGGGGGGCATGGAAAGAGGGCCAGAAAGAGATTCTTCCTGGCCCCATCTCTCGCAGGTTCGTTATTAGCCCTGCTTGGTGGCGGGCACCGAACGAGCTTCCTGCACGTCCTTCTTTTCTTTCAGGCTGTCGTGCTCGGTGTTGCGGGCGGCGGTGGCTTCGCGGTCATTGTTGCCCTTGAGGGATGGCTGATGCCCGTCGTCGATCTCGTGGACTTCCTTCTTGTTGCGCTCATACTGCTCGGGCAGGCTGGTATGGCCGCTGTTCTTGTCGTCTTTATCAGGCATGCAGGTAGCCTGACAGGAGCTACGTCCAGCGCGGCCAGGAAAGCCTCAAGCTGCGTTTAGAGATGAAGAGTGGATCAAGTGAAGGGGCGACTAGACGAAAGAGGCACGACAGTTAGGACAAGGAAGCATGCCCGGCATTGATCCTGGTAGAAGTTGAAGCCGCAGTGCCTGCATACGCCCAAACAAAAGCCCCCGCCATTGAGGCAGGGGCTTTGATGCGACTGAAGCTTACTTCTGCGCGTGGACGACCAGTTTCATGGGGATGGTCACTTCGGGGTGGGCGCGGTAGGCGATGTCGTACTCGCCAATCTCCTTGACGGTCTTGGGCATCTCCAGCTTGCGCTTGTCGATGTCGAAGCCGAGCTGGTCCAGTGCGCCCGCTACGTCGGCGTGGGTCACGGCGCCGTAGATCTTGCCTTCGCCTGCGCGGACGCTCATTTCCACGGCGACCCCGTTCAGGCGGCTGGCGAGGTCCTCAGCAGCAGCTTTTTCCTGGGCCTGAATCTTCTGGCGCGCGCGGATGCGGGCTTCCAGGCTCTTCATGTTGGCGGTGGTGGCGCTGGTGGCGATTCCCTGCGGAATCAGCCAGTTCCGGGCGTACCCGTTCTTGACCTCCACAATGTCGCCGGTCTGGCCCAGCTTGCCGGGCTCCATCAAAATGACTTGCATAGCCTACTCTCCTTACTTCCGAACCAGTTTCTCGGTGTAGGGCAGCAGGGCCAGTTGACGCGCGACCTTGATGGTCTGCGAAATACGGCGCTGGTGCTTGGCCGAGAGGCCGGTGCGGCGGCGAGGAAGAATCTTGCCGGTGTCGGAGACAAAACGGCGCAGCATCTTCACGTCTTTGTAATCGGTAATTTCAAGTTCCCCGATGGAGAAGGGGTCAACCTTGGGCTTGCGGGGGCGCTTGGGCCCCTTGCCACGCGGTTTGCGGTCGCTGGATTGCGTCATATGTTCCTTGTGCCTGCCAGGTTCCTACAAATGGTTCAGAACGGCAGGTCTTCTTCTTCCGGTGGGAAATCGTCGAGACCTTGGTCAATATCTAAGCCGCCCGAACGGTTCCCCGTGTTCGCCGCCCGGTTCTGAGACTGGCCGTAGCCGTTGCTCTGGGACTGGGGGCGCGCCGCACTGCTCGCGGTCTGCGTGCGAGGTCCGGCGGAGGTGGCTGCTGGATTACCGGCTCCAGCGCCTCGGGACAGGGCTTCGACTCGCGTCGCCTCTACTTTGGTGGAATTGCGTTTGTTGCCGTCCCGGTCTGTCCAGCTCTCGTTGACCAGTCGGCCCTTGACCATCACGGGGTCACCCTTGCGCAGCTCTTTCATGGCCTCAGCCATTTCGCGCCACAGGGTCACGTCTACCCAATGGGTCTTTTCCTGCTTGTTGCCAGAGCGGTCATTCCACGTCTCGTTCACGGCCAGGCCGATCCCGAGCACGGCGTCTCCGGCGGGGGTGTAGCGCAGTTCGGGGTCGCGCACGACATTGCCGATCAGCACCACTTCGTTTAGCCCGTTGCCCATGCGAACGCCGCCTCCGGCGTCCTGGATCAGTTCAGGCTGAGCGTCCAGACCTTCCATGCGGAGGGCCTTGACCTTGATTGCGCTGCGTTTCCCACCTTCCGGGGCTTCCCAGGAGCTGTAGTCCAGCGAGCCCTCCACCATCACGGCGTCGCCGCCCTTCAGGTTGCGCTCGGCCTGCCACTCGGCGGGTTTGCCCAGGATGGACACGCGGTGATACCACGGCAGGCTCCGCTCACGTCCGTCATTGCCGACGACACGGTCCTCTCCGGCCACAGTGGCCTCAAAGACGGCGGTTCCGTTGGGGGTATAACGCAATTCGGGGTCGCGGGCGAGTGCGCCCACGAGGTACACATGGTTCATGCCTCGGGCCATAACAGTGTTCTCCTTGGTGGCTGGCTGGACGCGCGGCGGCGTCCGTAACTTGGGGCTTTAACGTGGCTGGCAATGTGGCCCTGTGCGGGTTAGAAAGACTGTAACAAGCCGACTTCGTTCTGTCAAGAGCGTAACGCCCCTGGCAGCATTCAGGCTTTCTTGGTCTTCCATTCCGGGCGGTCCTTGACCACCAGGACGCGGCGCACGTGGTCACGCAGGCGCAGGGTGCTGGCGATGTCCTTCTCAGGGTTGCCGCTGGCCTTGATGGTGTACATCAGGTAATAGCCCTCGCGGTCCTTGTCGATGGCGTAAGCCAGGCGGCGGTTGCCCACGTCGTCGAGGTTGCTCATCTCGGCCCCGCTGTTCTTCAGCGTGGTTTCGATGTAGTCCTTCTCGATTTGCACCTGCTCGGCGCTGAGGTTGGGGTTCAGGATCAGGTTCAGGTCGTACTGGTTCATGTTTCACCTCTCTTTACGCTGTCGTCCCGACAAATTTTGTGGCAGAGCCACGCCTCGCCGGACAGCGCAACTCACCACATTATCAGAGCGGCAAGCGAAGCGCTAGAGGATGGAGCGTTCAGGCTGGGTCCGCCCTGTGGTGGATACGTCCGTGGATCAGAAGGGTGCAAGGGTCATACTCCACCAACTGGAAAAGCCTCTCCACCCCGGCGGGGGAGAGGCCCAGGCAGTTTTTGCCCTTACTTCAGGAGGTCCAGCGCTTTCTTCAGGATGGCGTCGCTCTGCACGTCTACCACCGCTTCGCCCTGGGTGGCACTCTTCGATGGGCGCTTGATCTCGCCGGTGTAGGTGAACTTGCCATCCTTGTCGGCGGTGACGGTCACGGGCTTGCCCGCCACGCTCAGGGTGATCTTGTCGCCCGCCTTGAGGCCGCTGCCGGTGAAGTTCAGCGGAGCGGTGTAGCGGGTGTCGGCCACCACGACATCGGGGGTGATGCCTTTCTTGTGGATCTGACGGCCCTTGGGGGTCAGCCACTCGTTGGCGACGATGGCGATCTTGCCACCGTCGGGCAGTTCGAGCGGAATCTGCGCCACACCCTTGCCGAAGGTCTGCTCGCCGATGATCTGGGCACGGCCCTCGTCCTGCAGGGCTCCAGACACCACTTCGGAGGCCGAGGCACTGTTCTTGTTGACCAGCACCACCAGTTTGCCGGTGTAGTCGGTCTTCTGGTTGGCGGCCCGCCCAAAGACCTCGGTCTTCTTGTTGCGGTCCCGCAGACTGACAATCGGACCGCTCTGCAGGAACTGGTCCGCCACGTCTACCCCGGCGTTGAGCAGGCCGCCGCCGTTGTCGCGCAGATCCAGGATCAGCTTGTTGACGTTCTTCTTCTTCATGTCGGCGACGGCGGCCCGGAACTGCTGGCTGACCTTCTCGTTGTAGAAAGTGTTCAGGGCGATGTAACCGACGTTGCCGGGCAGAATGGTTTCCTCGACATCCACGATGGTCACGGGCTGACGCTCCATCTTGACGGTGTAGGGCTTGCCATTGCGCGCAAAGGTGATGGTGACAGTGGTGCCCTGCTTGCCGCGTACAAGCCGCACGATGTCGTTGAGCTTGCTGTTGATCACTTCCGTGTCGTCCACCTTGACGAACACGTCTCCGATCTGCACGCCCGCGCCTATGGCGGCGCCGCTCTTGAACACGTTGTCGATCTTGCCGCCGGTGCCGTCCGCATTCGCGGCGATCAGCTGCACGCCAATTCCGTAGAAGTTGCCCGCCAGGTTTTCCTGGTCAATAGCGTTGTCTTCAGGCTGGCTGTAGTACGTGAATTCGTCGTTCAGGCTGCCCACTGCGCCGTTGATCGCGCCGCGCAGCAGTTTGTTCTCGTCAATAGGGTACAGGTAATACTGCTTAAGATCAGCGATCACGTTGAGCAGCGTTTTGCCCTCGGCCGTGCTGGTCAGGTTGGCTTGGGTGTAACCGCCGAGCTGCGCGTAGGCAACGGCGGCGGTGGCCGCGAGGGCCGCCCCCACGATGGTCAGGCGTTTGGCATTCACCCGGTCAGCATAGTGCGCCCCGCTGAGGGGCTACTGAAGTGCAAGTGACAGGCCCGGCTCAGCAAAACCTCAAAAATGCCTCCGCGGCCAGCCAAGGCGCAATTCTGAGAAGCGTCCTGAGCTGACATTCATGGTCTGGGCTATGCTGGGCAGTGACCATGAGCCGCTCCTTTTGCCCGTCCCGCCCCATCTATCGCGCCGGAGGGGCGGCGTGATTCAGTTTCACAGCGTCACGCTGTCGTATCCCATCACGGGCACCCTGGCCCTGGACGACGTGAGCCTGCAAATCGGTAAGGGCGAATTCGCGTATCTGGTGGGGCATTCAGGGGCCGGGAAGAGCAGCTTTATGAATCTGGTGCTCAAGCGGGCGCTGCCCACCCGCGGCGAAGTGCGGGTAGCGGGACAGTCCCTCAAGCATTACCGGGGCCGGCGCACCGCGCTGCTGCGCCGGCGCATGGGGACGGTGTTCCAGGACAACCTGCTGCTCTCGCACCTGAACGCCTACGACAACGTAGCGTTCGCTCTGCGCGTCACGGGCGTGCACCAGCGTGAGTGGCCCGCCCGGGTCACGGCGGCGCTGCGGACCGTGGGCCTGGAACATAAGAAGTACGCCCTGCCAGTGCAACTGTCGCAGGGCGAGCAGCAACGCGTGGCCATCGCGCGGGCCATCGTGTCGGACCCGCCGCTGCTGCTGGCCGACGAACCCACCGGCAATCTGGACCCCGAGAACAGCCGTGAGGTGCTCAAGGTCCTGCAGAACGTCAACCTGCGTGGCACCACCGTCGTGGTCGCCACGCACGCCCGCGATCTGGTGGAGAGCTACCGCCACCGCACGTTGACGCTGCGCAAGGGCAAGCTGGTGCGCGACGATCCGTACGGTGGGTACGCACTGTGATGCGGCAGGTGGCGCAGACTCCCAGCGACGCCGGGACAGGCCAGTGATCTACCATCTTCGTCAGGCGCTGCTCGCCATGCGCGGCAATTTCACGGCCACGCTGGCGACGCTGGTCACCATGACCTTGACCCTGCTGATGCTGGGCTTCGTGCTGCTGCTCACCCTGAATGTAAACCGCACGCTGCGCCAGCTGGAATCTCAGGTAGAGGTGGCCGCTTTCCTGACGCCACAGGCGGACACCGCCGGTCTGCTGTCACAGGTCAGGGGGTTGCCCCAGGTGCGAGAGGCCCGGCTGGTGAGCAGCGCGCAGGTGCTCAACGAGATGAGCCAGATCTCGCCGTACACCCGCGACGCGGTGGGGCTGGTGGGCAACCCTTTTCCCGATACCCTGCGGATGAAGGTCAGCCGGGTGGAGGATTCGCGCGCGGTGGCCGCAGTGGTGGCGAATCTGAGCGGCGTGGACGATGTGGAGTACGGTGCGGGCTACGTGGACCCTACGGTCAAGACGCTGACTGCCGTGCGCGGGACGGGCTACGCGCTGGTGGGCCTGCTGCTGTTGGGTACGCTGTTTAACATCCTGAACGCCGTACGGGTGGCGATGTACGCCCGCCGCGACGAGATCAGCGTGATGCGGCTGCTGGGGGCCACCCGCGCCTTCATCCGGATGCCGCACGTGATCGAGGGTCTGATCGTGGGCGTGCTGGCCGCCGCACTGGCGCTGGCGCTGCTGACCCCGGCCTACCTGGGGCTGGCCGGTCGCGTGCGCGAGCTGGCCCCGGTGTTTCCGGTGGTCACGGACCTTGGTACCCTGCTGCCGGTGCTGGGGGGCGTGGCCGCCCTGGGCATCCTGATAGGTTTTCTGGGCAGCCTATTTGCCAGCCGCCGTTACTTGCGGGAGCTGGAGTAGTGGCCACAGGAACGCGGGGCGGGGCGGGACGCGCGGGTCTTCTCTTACTGCTGGGGATGGTGCTACTCGGACCGGGGGCCGGTGGACAGACCACCTCACAGAAGTTGCAGCAATTGCAGCAGGAACTCCAGCAACAGCGCCAGCTGAGTGCGGCGCAGGCCAAGGAACTCAACCGCATTCGCAGAAGCATTCAGAACCTCAGCGCCCAGCAGAAAGAGGCGCTCGCACAACTGGACACGCTGGCGGAGCAGGTGGCGGATCTGGAAAACGAGCTAGCGGTGCTGAACACCCGCACCGCGCTGGCCGAACGGCAACTGGCCGATACAGCCTCGCAACTGGGCATGACCAGCGCCCGCGTCGAACGGCTCAAGGGGGACGTGCGCGAGATCCTGAACCTGCAGTACCGCAGCCGCAGCAACGATTACCTGGGGTTGCTGTCGCAGTCGCGCAGTCTCTCGGATCTGCTGATCCGCCTGCGTTACGCCAACATGGCCGGGCAGTACAACACCCGCATCATTCAGACCCTCAAGGACGAGGTGGCCACGCTAGACGCGCAGCGGGCGCAGCAGGCCCAGCAGGCCCAGACCCTCAAGGACATCGGGGCGCGGCGCAACGCCGCCCTGGACCGTCTGAAGGCGCGGCGCGGCGAGCAGGGGCGCCTGCTGGCCAGTCTGCGCGACAGCGAGCAGGGCCAGCGTGCCCTGGCGGCCCAGAGGCAGGCAGACCGCGCCCTGACCGCCCGCACCATCGACGGACTGATCACCCAGGTCACGGCGGAACGCCAACGCATTGAGGCCGAGCGTCAGCGCCGACTGGAAGAGGAACGCAAGAGGCGAGAGGAGGAAGCACGCCGCATCCGCATCGCGCAGGAACGTGCCCGCCAGGAGGCGATCCGCCTGGCGGCAATTCGCGCCGAACAGGAGCGGATTGCCCGCGAACAGGCGGCCCAGCGGGCCCGCGAGGCCGCCGAGCGTGCCAGACAGCTGGCCCGGCAGCAGGCTGAGGCCCAGGCCCGCGCCCAGGCCGCCCGCGAGGCCCAGCAGCAGGCCGCCCGCGAACAGCAGCAGCGCGCCAGGGAGCAGCAGCTTCAGCGTGAGCAGGCTGCTTTGCAGCAGCGCAGTCGGCAGGTGCAGGCCGCGCAGGACCGGGTGGTGCAGGAGTTGCAGCCCCTGCCTGCGGTCAGCGGCCCTCTGGAGTTTCCCTTGCCCGGTGGGCAGGTCAGCGCCGCTTACGGCAGTGGCGGTTCGCCCTGGGTGGTGTTGGCCGGGACCGACGGCTCACACGCAGTGGCGGCCCTAGAAGGAAACGTGCTGGCTGTCACGTATTACGCCTCGCTGGGCTGGGTGGTGCTGGTGGACCATTCCAGCGCCATCAGCGCGTATTTCGGGCTGTCCGAACCGCTGGTCAGCGTCGGTACCCGCGTCGCGCGCGGCACGCCGCTGGGCACGGTGGGCGGCTCACAGATCATCGGCCCGCAGCGCATGGCCTTCCAATACCGTCTGGGCGGCGCCGCAGTGAATCCGGGGTTCTAACTACGCAATCCTGCTGGTCCTCGAACGAGGGGTCCAGGGTTGCACAGGTTGCCCGCACCAAGAAAGACCGGCGAATTCGTCCACGCAGCTTCGTGGCCTCGGTTACACTATGGGAGATATGAAAAGTTCTCCTAAGAACGCTGTTGTAGCAGTGAGTGGAAGCGCATTGATGATGTCGCTGCTTACCGCCTGTCCCAGGATCCCTTCACCGCCATCTTCCTCCACAATTCTGGAATTCCGCTTTCCAGACACGGCCCTGACAGGCAATTTGACTCTGGCCGCCTTCTTCTTTCAAGAAAGTTCGGACCCAGCCCAGCGGGTGCAGGTACTGACCAAAGGGACGCTCACCCGGGATGGAAACTACGCCTATCCGGGCGACTCCAACTCGGGCGCCATAGTCAACGGCGGCACGTTGCAACTGGCCTCCTATGCGTTGGACCCTCTCAAAAACAATGTGGCCTGCCTGGCTCCCTTCAAGACGGGTGAGGCTGCGGGACTGCAGAATGTGGTGGTGACACCGGACACGGTCAAGACCTGCAACGTGTATTTCACCCTGTTCCGCGAGGCCAACGGCAACGGCAAACCCGACAAGAGTGAGGAAGTGTTCAACACACACGACATCTACAGCTATGCCGATACGGCCTTCAGTTACAGCTTTTCCAGCACGGATGGCAAGTCGGAGGAGAGGGGCACGCGCGTCTCTGGCTGGAGTCTGGTGCGCCATGAGGTGCTGCAACCCACGGCCACGCCCGGTCAGTACCGCGTGACCATGAACAGCGTTCTCGCCCCCGACCAGGGCCTGACCATCCGGCTGCACGAGCCGACCAACCGCCTGATCTCGATGGGCCTGGGAGGTCTGAAATGAAGCGCATGAACCTGCTGGCCCTGAGCGGGCTGGGCCTGCTGCTGGCGTCGTGCTCGGCGGGCAACGCCGATGCGCCCGACGGGGGCCGCCCACCACTGCCCACGGGCGTGGAGGTTCGTTTTCCCGCCGCCCCCGCGAACACTTACCTGTCCCTGCTGACCCAGGAGGGCACGAGTGTGTACCAGCGCAGCGTGGCCGCCGGAGCCACCCGCATCGAGGTTGATCCAGACGGGTGGAAGGCTGAGGAGAAGAACGCGCAGGACGTGACCTTGCTGCTGCCTGCCGGGATCGTGGAAGGCAGCGTGAAGGCGAACATCGGTGACGCGCAGGCACGTTTTCTGCACTGGTCGATGTGGCAGGATCACAACACCAACGGCACCCGCGATGACGGCGAGACCCTGAACCTGATGACACATGACCGCGTGGCCTACGCCAGTCAGCCGTTCACGGTCAGCTTCAAGACTGCCGCGCCCAACATGCAGCAGGCCTGGAAGCTGAACGGGGGCTGGTCCCGCGCCGAGCATTACGTGTACTTGCCCGAAGGGAGTCAGACCTACATCCGCAGTCTGGAAAGCAATCCGGTCCAGCGCTACACCCTGCATGTGGAGACGCCGATCACAAGTCAGTGAAACTTATGATCTCCTAAGCGCTTGCCCTCTTCAGATCAGATCATCAAAGGTTTATTAAGGCTCGTTAGATCTCGCAGTTGCTAAATTGTCTGGCAACGAGGGAGTAGCCACCTGCTGAAAGCAGGGAAATGCATCGTCAATACGGGCTTAAATCCCGGTGCATTTCTGAAACGGCGAGACTCGGCACGTGAAGGCGTGCCGGGTCTTTTTTGGTCCCTGGCCCTTCCCCAGACGGGGCGTCTTCGGTGCAAGGAGACGGTATGGATCTTTCCTTTCTGACGCTGACTGAGTGGCTGGGTAAACCCGTGTGGATGTGGGTGACTTTCCTGGGCGTGGTGATTGCCCTGATGGCCTTTGACCTGGGTGTGCTGGAAAAACGCCGCAAGAGGAAGCTGCCTGCCGATGACGACGGCGTGATGGGCGTGGGCCAGAGCCTGTGGTTGTCTGCTTTCTACATTGCTATTGCGCTGATCTACGGCGTTTGGGTGTGGCTGACACTGGGCCGCGAGTCGGGGATGGCCTTTTACACCGGTTTCGCGCTGGAGAAGGCGCTAGCGCTGGACAACGTGTTTGTGATCAGTCTGATCTTTGCCTTCTTCGCCATTCCGCTGAAGCTGCAACGTCGGGTACTGTTGTGGGGCATTTTGGGCGTGATCGTGCTGCGGGCGATCATGATCGGCCTCGGCACGGCGCTGGTCACCCAGTTCGACTGGGTGCTGTGGATCTTCGGCGCGTTCCTGCTGTTCACGGGCATCAAGATGCTCCGTGGCGGCGACGAGGAGCACGACTTCTCGAATAACAGACTGCTGGTGTGGCTGCGTAAGCACCTCCGCATAACCGACACCCTGCATGGTGAGCGCTTTACGGTCAAGCAGATGGTGAACGGGAAACTCAAGACCTTCGCCACACCACTGTTGCTGGCGCTGATCATGGTGGAGACCGCCGACGTGATCTTCGCCGTGGACTCGATTCCGGCCATTTTCGCCATCACGCAGGACCCATTCATCGTTTACACCTCCAACATCTTCGCCATCCTGGGCTTGCGGGCACTGTACTTCGCGCTGGCGGCCATGGTTCACCGCTTCGAGTACCTCAAGCCGGCGCTGTCGCTGGTCCTGGTTTTCATTGGCCTCAAGATCTTCTACGCCCAGCTGTGGGGCAAGCTTGATCCGGCCATCAGTCTGGGCGTGACCATGAGTTTGCTGGCCGGTGGCGTGATCATCAGCCTGATCAAGACCCGTCCAGCCGCCAGCGAGCCGCCCGCGTCGCTGTAAGGGTGATCTTTAAAACAGGAAGGGGCAGCAGAATATATCTGCTGCCCCTTTCGTGAGCTGTCCTGAGGGAATCAGCCCCTCCACGATCTGCCCGAGCCCTTTGGTCTATTGCCGTGCCGGCACCGCGCACTGGCCGTCCTCACAACCCTCGGCGTCGTTCTGCGCCCCCAGCAGCGTCAGCGGCGCGGGGTGTGTCTCGGTCCAGACCTGCTCCAGTGCGCCGCGAAACACTTCCGCTCCTTGCGCGCCGCTGACGCCGTACTTGCCGCCCAGCACGAAGAACGGCACACCGCTAATGCCGAGGGCCTGCGCCTGCGCCTCGTCCTGACGGACGGCCCCGGCATACTTGCCGCTCTCCAGGGCCGTGCGGACCTCCGGAGCGTTCAAACCGACCTGCTCGGCCAGCGTCACCAGGGTTTCTACATCGCCCACATGCTGTCCTTCGGACATGTAAGCGCTCAGCAGCTGCTCCTTCATGGCGTCCTGTTTGCCGTGTTCGGCGGCCAGATGGATCAGCTGGTGCGCCAGGAAGGTGTTGGTCAGACGCGTCTTCTCGAAGTGGTATTCGAGACCCTCGCCCGCCGCCGTCTGGGTCATGCTGTCCAGCATTTCCTGTGCCTGGGCCGACGTGCGGCCATACTTTTGGGCCAGCATCTCACCCATCTGGAGGGGGGTATTGCTGGGCGCCGTGGGGTCCAGCTCGAAGCTGTGCCACACAATTTCAACCTGATCGCGCTGGGGGAAGTCGTGCAGGGCCGCCTCGAAGCGCCGCTTGCCGACATAGCACCACGGACAGGCGATATCAGACCAGATGTCCACACGCAACTTGTCGGGCGCGGAAGGCGCGAAAGGGTTGGAAGCAGTGGCAGTCATAAATACATCATACTCTGATTTACAAAACAAAGCATGAGATGGAGCCCATGCTGAGCCTCAGCGGTCTCCGCGGTCACAGGCGGTTCCGTTGCGGTTGGAATCGAGTCCGGTCCGGTAGCCCGATTTGCCGACGCGGATCGGTGCAGCTCCGGCGGCGCGCAGGGCAGCACAACTGGCGTAGTACACGTTGCCCGGACCGATCAGTGCCGCGCTGCCGCTGACTGGGCGCATCAGTGAGCGGGCGATATAGCCGCCGCGCCCCTGGTACGTGGTGCGGCACCACTCGCCTGCACAGGCGACCGTCAACAGGGTGCCGCCCGGAACGGTCCGCACGATCTGGCCGGCCACGGATGGCGTCCGGCGCAGATTGGCGGCAGACGTCGTGGTGGCTGTCGCGGCCTCCGCCAGGCCCAGCAGGCCCGCGCTCGACAGGCTTAGGACCAATGCCAGCTTCTTGATCGAGATGTTCATAGCCCCAGCGTGACATGCCGATTCCCTGGCCCCATGAGCCGGGGCTGAGACGAGTCCCCATAGTTGGGGCATTGTCTTGGAGCAGGCTGGGGACGGTCTCCCGGCCTGTACAGTGCGGAGCGTGCATGAACTGTTGCCGCCGCCGATCACGCTGCAAGCGGGACTGCACTGGCTCGATCTGATCGGAGTACTGGCCTTCGCGCTGTCGGGAGCGCTGCTGGCCGTCCGCAAGCGCTTCGATCTGTTCGGGGTGCTGGTGCTGGGCTGCGTGACAGCGGTGGGCGGTGGAGCCATCCGTGACACCCTGACCGGGCAGACACCGCCCCTGTTCCTGCGTGACGAATCCTACCTGTACGCGGCACTGCTGGGGTCGGTGCTGGCCTTCGGCTTCGGCGAGCGGCTGGCCCGGTTCGAGCGCGCCATCAGCCTGTTCGATTCGGCGGGGCTGGCACTGTTCGCCGCGAGCGGAGCCCTGGGGGCAATCAATTTCGGGCTGGGGCCGCTGGGCGTGGTCTTTACGGGGGCGATCAGCGGGGTGGGCGGGGGCATCATCCGTGACCTGATCGCCAACGAGGTGCCGGAAGTCATGTACCGCCGCGATCAGCTGTACGCCACGGCGGCGGCGGCGGGCGCGTTGGCGGTGCTGCTGCTCTACCCGCACGTCACGCCGTTCGAGGCGCAAGTGGGCGGTGTGCTCACTGTGATCGCGCTGCGCTGGATCTCGCGCCGGGGCTGGGTGAGGCTGCCGGTGCGGCGGCTTCCAGAAGGCTGAGGCGGCAGTGTCTGCTCCTTCTCCCACCGTCGTGCCGCAGCTGACGCGCTAGAAAACGGTCATGATTCACGATTCGCGTATCCAGCCCTTGCGGCCCGGCATGCCTGAACGGGGAAGATTCGTGTTGCTGTGGGTCCAGGCCAGTGCGCGGACCCGTGACAACCACGCGCTGGAATATGCCGTCCGGCAGGCCAACGACCTGGACTTGCCGCTGGTGGCTGTGTTCGGCCTGACCCCTTCCTACCCGGAGGCCAACGCTCGCCACTTTCACTATCTGCTGGAGGGTCTGCGCGATCTGAGGGTCAATCTGGCCGCGCGCGGCGTGCCGCTGTCCATCCGGCTGGGCAAGCCGCCCGAAGTGGCCCTGGAGGCGGCGCGCGAAGGAGCGGCCCTCGTGGTGACTGATGTGGGTTACCTAAACCTTCAGCGGGCGTGGCGCGACTGGCTGAAAGCCCAGCTGGAAGTTCCCCTTGTCCAGGTGGAATCCGAGGCCCTGATCCCCGTCCACACCGTCAGCGGCAAGCTGGAGTATGCGGCGCGCACCATTCGGCCCAAGGTTCACCGCTTATGGCATGACTACCTTGTGCCGCTTGAGGTTCATGACTTGGAAAGGCAGACCAACGACTGGGCGCCTGGACTGGATGTGGGCGATCCGGCGGCGCTGGTGGCCACCCTGCCCGTCGATCACAGTGTCCCTCCCGGCACTGAGACAGGCGGCGAGGACGCGGCGCTGGAGCGCGTGGAGGAATTCATCAGTCTGAGCCTGGCGCAGTACGACGGGCAGCGGAATGATCCCAACGTGGAGGGCAGCAGCCGCCTCAGCGCTTACCTGCATTACGGGCACCTGTCGCCGCTGACGGTCGCGCTGGCGGCCCGCGAACATGGTGGCCCCGGCGCGGACGCCCTGGTTGAAGAATTGATCGTGCGCCGCGAGCTGAGCTTTAACCTCTGCACCTTCAATCCGCAGTATGACCAGTACGACGGCCTGCCCGAGTGGTCCCGCGCCACGTTGGAGGAACACATGGGGGACAGGCGTGAACACCTGTACACCCGTGAGCAGTTCGACGGCGCGCAGACCCACGACGCGTACTGGAACGCCGCGCAGAACCAGATGGTACGTACCGGTCGCATGCACAATTACATGCGGATGTACTGGGGTAAGAAGATTCTGGAGTGGACCCCTGATCCGCGCACGGCCTACTCGGAGATGTTGTGGCTGAACAATCGCTACGAGCAGGACGGACGCGATCCCAACAGTTACGCTGGCTTCGGCTGGGTGCTGGGGCTGCATGACCGTCCGTGGGCGCGGCGTCCGGTCTTCGGCACTGTGCGCTACATGAACGCGGGCGGCTTGAGGCGCAAATTCGACGCAGACACGTACGCGTTGCAGTGGGCATGAATGGCTTGGGCTGCACCGCCCACAGCTGGCCTTTCTTTAAGCGCTGATCAGCGCCTGGCCCGTTTTACGTTCAAGTAACGAGATACCCGACATGATGTGCGGTATCAGAATGGTTCTGTGTGGTTTCTCACAAGGACTATTGTGAACGAATGTGACAGCATCTTCTGGATTCAACTGGTTCTGTTGGGGGTTGGTCTGATGAATGTCGTCAGCCAGGAGTCAGCGGAGTTCAGCATAAGTGAGCGGCTCGCCATCTTCACAGCGTGACAAATTTCCGTTTTACTGAGCACCGAGATCAGTCCCGCCACAAGTCACCTGTCCTTCCAGTTCATCCCATGGTTTTCACAGCCCAGCAGGAGTCTTTCTATGCAAGCGATTCGTAGTACCTCATCTTCTTCGTCCTCTGGGGCTGTCAGCCGTGGAGCGGTGCGGTTGATGATGGGGCGGCGGCTCCTTAATGGCTTCGTTCTGGCCTGTGGTGATCTGCTGGGCCTGACTCTGGCCCTGCTGCTGGCCTCTGGACTGCGGGTGGCGCTGTTGGGCGACGCTCCTGACGGTCCCTGGCTGGCTGGTGGCTGGTTTGCCGGCGACGGTTCGGTGCCGGGGTTGATTCCCTTTCTGTGGCTCGCCTGGGTGGTCGGCGCTCTGCTGATGCGCCTGCTGCCAGGCTGGGGACTGGCCGCACCCACCGAGTTGCAGCGCGTGACCCAGTTGACCGTACTGGTCTTCGCCGCCGTGACCGGCGTGCTGTTCATGACCCAGCAAACTGACATGGTCAGCCGTTTTTCGCTGGCCATGGGGCTGATTCTGAGCTGGGTTCTGGTGCTGATCATGCGCTCGGCAGTCAAGCAGATCATGTTGCGGGCTGGTCTGTGGGGGGTGCCGGCCGTCATCTATGGGGCGGCCGTCACCGGAACGCTGATGGTGCAGGCCCTGCGCGAGAACCCAACCTACGGCTATCAGCCCACCGCTATCCTGGACGACAATCCGCTGTTCCATGGCAGCGCCGTGCTGGGTGTGCCGGTGATCGGGCCGGTGGGAACCCTGCCTCACCCCTGGGATCAGCAGGCCCCAGTGGCTGTCGTGGCCATGCCGGGTCTGGACCGGGCGCAGCTGGTGCAGATGCTGGAAGGTCCTCTGGCGCACTATCCAAAGGTGATCATCGTTCCGGATCTTTTCGAGGTCGAGTCGTTGTGGGTCCAGGCCAATGACTTCGGTGGAGTGCTGGGGCTGGAAGTGGCACGCAATCTGCTCGATCCGCTGGCCCAGATGGTCAAACGCGTCTTCGATCTGCTGGCGGTGATCCTGACAGCGCCGGTGTGGCTCCCGGTCTGTGCGCTTCTGGCCGCCCTGATCTGGCTGGAAGACCGCACCAACCCCCTGTTCTTGCAGCGGCGTGTGGGCCTGAACGGTCAGCCCTTCGCTACCTGGAAGTTCAGGACCATGGTGCCCAATGCTGAGGAAGTGCTGCGCCGCACGCTGGAGCAGAACGCTGAACTGCGCCTGGAGTGGGAGACCCACTTCAAGCTGCGCCGTGATCCGCGCATTACGCGCATCGGTGGCCTGCTGCGCAAGACCAGTCTGGACGAATTGCCACAACTGCTGAACGTGGTGATGGGGCAGATGTCGCTGGTGGGACCGCGCCCGCTGCCGGCCTATCACCAGGAGCAACTGTCATCCCCGGCCCAGCGTCTGCGTGTGTTGGTGCGTCCAGGCCTGACTGGGCTGTGGCAGGTGTCGGGCCGTTCGGAAGCGGGCAACCTGGGGATGGAGCGCTGGGACCCGTACTACGTCCGCAACTGGTCAATCTGGCTGGATCTGGTGATCCTGATGCGAACTGTGGGTGTGGTTCTGCGCGGTTCGGGGGCATACTGATAGCAGGGTGATTTTTCCTTGCACTGTTGTCCTAAAATCCTTCTGCTCGAGTTTTCACGGGGCGGCGTTGCCGCCCTGCATTTTCGTGTAAGAGGTGTCCGTGTGATCAGGGTCCTGCTGACTGTCTTTGCCATGACTGGGTGCTCTGCATGAGGCATCCGGCTTATCCACGTATCCTTCACGTCATCACCCATCTGGACATGGGGGGAGCCGAGAACGTGGCGATCTCTCTGGCCGAGGAACTGCACGCCGAATTCAACTTTTCCTTCTTCGCGGTGGGGGGCATTGCCGACAATGCTGTGGGCCAGGACATGGCCCGGCGCCTGAGCGGGCTGGCGATCCCGGTTCACAGCGGCACGGCTCTGGGCTTCAAGAGGGGTGGAGCGGTACAGGCGGGCCTGAAGTTGCGCCAGTTGATCTGGAAATTGCGGCCTGAAGTGATCCACGTCCACACGGAGATTCCTGAAACGATCTTCGCCGTTGCCTCGATGCTGGGCTTACCCCGCAATCTGCAGGTGATCCGTACGATTCACAATTCCAAATTGTGGCCTGCCTGGGGGGCGATTGGACAGGTGGTGGAACGGCGATTGTACTCGGCGCGGGCGGTAGGGGTGTCGGCGGCCTGTCTCCAGGGATTGTGGGAGTTCCAGGCAGACCACCGTATCCCGCTGACACCTAAAGCCAGGACCCAGGTGATTTACAACGGCGTCATGATCGCGGACCCGCGACTCCCCATGGACAGGAACATTTCGTCGAACCGGCCCATCCGGGTACTATTCGCAGGCCGTCTGGAGCCGCAGAAGGGGGTAGATCTCTTGCCCGAGTTGTTAACCGCCGCTTCAGCTCTGACTACCCGACCGGTAGAGGTCACACTGCTGGGGCGCGGCGGTCTGGAAGGGACGTTACGCCACTGGATCCAGACCCATACCCTGCCCTGGACCGTCACGCTGTCCGAGCCGGTTGCCAACCTGGCCGAACATCTGGCCGAGTACGACGTGATGCTGGTTCCGTCGCGTTTTGAGGGGCTGTGTCTGGTGGCCGTCGAGGCGCTGATGGCTGGAATGCCGGTGGTCGCCACGCGGGTGCGGGGACTGAGTGAGATCTTTCCTCCCGGCTATCCACTGCTGTGTGACTCTGAAGATGTGCCTGCCCTGGCCCGGATACTGGCAGTAGCCGTGGAAAACTACAGCCATCACGTGGCTATGGTGGCAACCCATCACGCAGAGATTGTCGCGAGGTTCAGTCTGGCTCGTATGGCACAGGAGTACCGCCGTATTTACCAGGGCGCAGGGCGCCCTACCGTAGTAGAGTCAATGGAATGAGGGTGCTGGTGGTGCATAACTTCTACCAGCAGGCTGGTGGCGAGGATGTGGTGTTTCGCGCAGAGACGGCCCTGCTGCGTCGTCATGGTCATGACGTCCAGACCTTCATGGTCAGCAACGATGTCATCGGGCAAACCCCGCGCCTCCGGGCCGCTGCCCAGACCCTCTGGAATGCCAGGATGGGTCAACAGATCGAGCACCTGGTCCGTGAACATGGCTCAGAGATCGTGCATTTTCACAACACCTTCCCATTGCTCTCGCCTGCTGTATATGGCGGTGCGCGGACCGCTGGGGCTGCTGTCGTGCAGACCCTGCACAATTTCCGGCTGCTGTGCGCCAACGGTCTATTTTTCCGTGATGGGCATGTCTGTGAGGACTGTCTGGGGCAGCTTCCCCTGAGCGCGGTGCGCCACCGCTGCTACCGCGACAGCCTGAGTGCCTCCACAGTGGTGGCAGCCATGCAGACGGTCCACCACGCCGCGGGGACTTACCGCGACGGTGTGGACGCCTACATCGCCCTGACCGAATTTGCCCGTGACAAGTTCATCGCGGGTGGGCTGCCGGCCGAACGCATCGCGGTCAAGCCCAATTTTCTGGAGGCCAGCCCCGGCCCTGCTGCCGGCGATGGAGGCTATGCGCTGTTCGCGGGGCGGCTGGTGCCGGAGAAGGGTGTGGAGACCCTGCTGCGGGCCTGGGCCACCCTGGGCGGGACCGTTCCACTGAAGATCCTGGGTGACGGTCCACTGGCTCCCCAGGTGGAGGCGGCCACGCGCCAGCTGCCTGGAGTCAGCTGGCTGGGTCAGCGTGACCGCGCGGAGGTGCTGCAGCTGATGCAGGAGGCTGCCTTTCTGGTTTTGCCCTCCGAATGGTACGAGGGTTTTCCCATGACCCTGGTCGAGGCCTGGGGCGTGGGGCTTCCGGTTGTGGGGAGTGAACTTGGGGCGTTGGGCGCATTGATCGAGCCGGGGCGCACGGGTCTGCTGTTCCATCCGGGAGACGCTGACGATCTGGCCGCCCAGGTGCTGTGGCTGTGGAACCACACGATGGAACGCCAGCAGATGCGTCAACTGGCCCACAAGACGTTTCAGGCCTCCTACACTCCCGAACGCAACCATGAGCAGTTAATGGCTATCTATGCGGGCGCACTGGAGCATTTTGACAGTACTGCCTGGCGCTGAGCAGCGATGATTGCGCCCAGTTCAGTGGGAGCGGCCTTGAAGTTTTGCCCATCATCGCCTGGACATATGGTCGGAGAGGCCAGGAAAGAATGTACAGGTGGGGCATTGATATCAGTCTGGCGCATTCAGTTCTTTCGGTTTGTTGGGTGGGAATCCCATCCTCGGTCCATCGCGCAGTTGGGCGACGAACATCTTCTAATCCATAACACGATTATTCTTCATCCATGGTTTTTGCATCTGTGCCTGTAGGCCCGGTGATTCGCGTTGGTTACGGGGAGGACGCGCACCGACTGGCGGCAGGACATTCCCTGATTCTGGGCGGCGTCCCTGTGCCGGATGCCGCGTTCGGAACCGTGGCCCACAGTGATGGTGACGCCGTATTGCATGCGGTGGCTGACGCGCTGCTCTCAGGAGTGGCACTTGGAGACATCGGGGATTACTTTCCCGATACCGATCCCCTGTGGGCTGGCTTGGATTCGCGCGCAATCCTGGGCCGGGTGCTGGAACTGGTGCGTGAACGGGGGTACACCCCGGTCAACATCGCCCTGGTCGTCACAATGGACAAGCCCCGGCTAGGACCGCTCCGCGCCCAGATTGCCAGCAACGTGGCCGCTCTGCTGGGCCTGAGTGAAAGCGAAGTTGGAGTTAGTTTCAAGACTTCCGAGGGCCTGGCCCCAGCCCACGTTCAGACGCGCGTCACCGCGCTGCTCACACAACTGCAGGATTGAATGACACCCCTACTGCGTGTGGTGCTGTTCGAACCGGAAAAGGCCGGGAATGTGGGCAATGTGGCGCGCACCTGCGCTGTTCTGGGCGCTGAACTGCACCTGATCCGCCCCTTCGGCTTTCATCTGCACGACCGCGAGTTCCGGCGTGCAGTGATGGATTACCTGGGAAGCGTGAAGATGCACGAACACGCCAGCTGGACGACTTTTCAGACCGGGCTGGAGTCAGATGTACGGGTCTTCGCCTTTTCCACCCACGCGGCCACGCTGTACACACAGGCGGGGTTCCGGCGCGGTGATTATCTGCTGTTCGGTTCGGAATCGCGCGGACTGCCTGTGTGGTTGCGGGAGGGGCTAACAGCGCTCAAATTGCCGCAACCCGGTGGGGGCCGCAGCCTCAATCTGGCGGTTGCGGCGGGTGCAGCCGCCTTCGAGGCCGGGCGGCAGATCGAGGGCTGGTAAGGGGGCCAGAGGTCCAGGGTGCAGGCCGGGCTGCGCGGATCGGTAAAGGCGTATGCCTGATTCAGCAGCGAGAGGTCAGTGGACCTTCTCGGGGACGACCTCAGGACGTGGCCTCGCCTGTAGATTGGGGTTATGACCTCTTCATCCACAGGCTCAGCCGAAGCTGCCTTCCAGACCCAGCTGACCCGCTACGCCGAATTGCTCGTGCGCACAGGCGTCAACCTCCCTGCGGGCGGTAAGGTGCTGGTCAACGCGCCTGTCGAGGCCGCCGAGCTGGCGCGATTGGTGGCTCGCGAGGCGTACCGTGCTGGAGCCGAGGACGTGCGCGTGGATTACCACGATCAGCATCTGGCGCTGGCATTGTTTGAGGACGGCTCGGAAGCGGCCGTGGACTACCTGCCGGACTGGCTCTCAGAGGAGTCGCAGCACATGGTGGCCGATGGTTACGCCTTCATTAGCATCGTCGGGAGCGATCCCTCGCTGCTGGCCAACGTTGACCCGCAGCGTGTGGCGCGCCGCAGCAAGCTGCAGGCTGGCGCTGGCCGGAAAGTCAGCGAGGCGATCGGCAGCTTTCAGGTCAACTGGACAGTGGCGGCGATGGCCACACCCGCCTGGGCCGCCCGCGTGTACCCCGAATTGTCTGAAACTGAGGCTGTCGCGCGACTGTGGACCGATATCTTCCAGGTCACGCGTGCCGACACGCCTGATCCGGTGGGGGCCTGGGACGCACACCTGGCACAATTGAAACGCCTGACCACGCTGCTGACGGAGAAGCAGTACCGCGCCGTGCACTTCCGCAGTGAACTGGGGACAGACCTCACCGTGGGCCTGGCCGACAACCACATCTGGCAGGGTGGAGGAGAGGCGGCCCGCAACGGCATTTACGGCGTTCCCAATCTGCCCACCGATGAGGTCTTCACCGCGCCGCACCGTGAGCGGGTGGACGGTGTGGCGGTGGCCTCCAAGGCCCTCAGCGCCCGTGGGCAGCTGATTGAGGACATCCGCGTGCGCTTTGAGAACGGTCAGGCTGTGGAGGTCAGTGCCGGGCGGGGTGAGGCTACTATGAAGCAGCTGATCGCCACGGACGACGGGGCGGCCCGGTTGGGCGAGGTGGCGTTGGTGCCTGCCTCCGCCCCGGTGGCGCAGACTGGGACGCTGTTCCTGAACACCCTGTTCGACGAGAACGCAGCCAGCCATATCGCGTTGGGACGCTGCTATCCCACCAACGTCCAGGGCGGCGAGGACGAGGCCACCCTGCAATCGGCGGGTGGAAACGACAGCCTGATCCACGTGGACTGGATGATCGGCACGCCGGGAACCGATGTCGACGGTCTCACGGCGGACGGCAAACGCGAGCCGCTGATGCGCGGCGGGGAATGGGTGATCTGAGTCTTGGAAGAGTTTGAGGGTCGTCCTCTCTCTTAAGGCATCCGTTCAAGCTGCGGATCGGGGGCAGTTGTCTGGACGGTGCCGATTGAATGGGGTGGCTGGATGAGGCGACGTGAGGGAACCGTTTTCGCGATCGGCAATCTCACCCCGCTACAATGCCCCCATGTCTGACACCTACACCGCCGACGGATTTACCCAGGCCCCCGAACTGAGCGCCGAGCGCCAGACCAAGTTCTCCAGCACTCCTGAGCTGGGTGATGGTATTGAACCCGGTAAGGAGTACCGCGCTGTTCTGGAAACCAGTAAGGGCCGCATTGTCGTGGAGCTGTTCCCCGACGATGCGCCCGTGACCGTCAATTCGTTCGCGTACCTGCTGCGTCACCACTACTATGATGGCATCAAGTTTCATCGCGTCATTGACGGCTTCATGGCTCAGACCGGCGATCCTACCGGCACCGGTTCGGGCGGCCCCGGCTACAAGTTCGAGGACGAATTCGGCTCCTCGCACCGTCACAGCGGCAAGGGCGTGCTGAGCATGGCTAACGCCGGCCCCGGCACCAACGGCAGCCAGTTCTTCATCACCTTCACCGCCACCCCGCACTTGGATGGTCGCCATACGGTGTTCGGCAAGGTGGTGGAAGGCTTGGACGTACTTGATAAGCTGACCCGTATCCAGCCCGGCATGCCCGGTACTCCGGACGTGATCCAGAGCGCCTACCTCGTTCAGAAATAAGCGGCAATTGGAGAGGGCCCCGACATTGGACTTGCCGGGGCCCTCTCCTTTCTGCTTTACGGCAGCATTTGCTCCACTGGAATCTCGCCCAGCTTTTTCACGATGTCGGAGTCGGCGACCTTACAATTGGGACACCACGTCGCATGGAAGAACAGCACGTGTTTCGTGCTTCTGGCGGCGTCGCAGGTGGCTTTGGTATAGGGCAGATAGTGCACCATAGTCTTGCCACTCATCTCGGGGACGGCAGGCATATTTGTGCTGCCTTGGCGGCAATCAGTAGGGCGGCGGTGAGGGTAGAAGCAGTCCTGTAGAGCATGGCGAGACTTCCTGAAAGCGGTACGGGCCAGCGAGGTCAGAGGGTTCAACAGCTACGGTTGAACCGCCCCTGACCTTTCAGCAGGTCTGGGGTCAGCAAGGAGAGCGGCGTTGATTATTTGCGTCGCTTGAACGGATTCCAGCCTCCGCTGCGCTCCTGTTCCGGCTTGACCTCTGGTTGCGCAGGAGCGCTGCGTGGCTGCGAGGGTCCGTGGCGCCCCACGCGGATATTTTTGCCCGCCTCCTGAATGGGTGGTGGGGTGTTGGGGTCTTCGTAGACCTCGTCCTGCGGTGTTTCGCCCAGATCACTGAGCAGGGCGCGGCGGATCGCGTCGGCGTGGGGACGCTCGCCAGGGCGTTTGGCCAGCGCCTGCTCGGCCAGGCGGGACACGCCCCGTGAGACTGCCGGGTTCAAATGGGTCAGCGGGGCTGGAAAACGGGTCATGTGGGCGACCATCAGTTCCTCGTAGGTGTTGCCCTGGTAAGGGCGTTGCCCCGAGAGCAACTCGTACATCAGGATCCCCAGGCTGTACACGTCGCTGGCGGCGCTGCTGCTCTCGCCGTGGTAGATCTCTGGGGCCATGTAGTACGGACTGCCGCTGACCTGTCCCCCCTGCGCCACGAAATACGTGTTGCCCAGATCGCCCAGCGCGGCGCGGCCAGCCCCGTCGACGTAGATGTTGTGGGTCTTGAGATCCTGGTGAACCGCCCCCAGATGGTGCAGGTACGTCAGGGCCGAGGCCACGTCAGCCAGCAGCCGTATGGCAGCGGCGGGGGGCAGGGTCCGCCCTTGACTCCTGGCCAACTGCTCGTTCAAGGCTCCGTCCGGGTAATACCGGATCGCTAGGAATGCCCCCAGGCCGAACGGCGTGCCCGCGTAGCCCTGGACCACGTGCGGATGTCGGAACTGAAGAGTCAGCCGGACCTCATTTCCAAAGCGCTCTGCGGCCTCCTGCACGCGCAGGGTTTCCTCGTGTGGCAGTTTGAGAGCCACCTCGCGTCCGGCTGGGTCTGTTGCCAGCCACACCAGCGACGTGTTCCCACGGCCCAGGCTGCGGTGCAGGGTATAGCCAGCAATGGCACGGTTGTGGGGTTCAGTCATGGGTGGACTCTCGCGGACACGTGAAACGGAGTGAAGACAGAAAGGCAGCAGGTTCTGCGAAGGGGAGGGCCCCATTAAACCACCCTGCACGCTGACCTTACCGTGAAGTCGCTCCCGCTCCTCCCGGCTGTTGAGTCTGTCGTGTCAGGGCAAACCGTTCGTGGAACGCTGTTTTGGCTGATCTGAACAAGCTTAGGGCATAGAGTAGCTGGACCGCTCCAGCCCTCACCGGGCTGCCTCGTCCTACTCGTCGTCCGCGCTTTCCTCGGCCACGCGTTTGCCTGCCATCCATTCCAGTCCAGCCCACATTAGTTCGTCCAGATCACCGTCCAGCACGTCGTCGGGGTTGTGCTTCATAACGGCGGTGCGATGGTCTTTGATGTACTGCTTGTCCAGCACGTAGCTGCGGATCTGGCTGCCCCACTCAATCTTCTTCTGCTCGCCGCGCGCCTTAGCTTCCTCAGCCTCACGCTTCTTGATCTCAATGTCGTACAGGCGCTGCTTCAGAATCTGCAGGGCGATTTCGTGGTTCTTGATCTGGCTGCGCGTTACCTGCGAGGCGACCGCGATTCCGGTAGGCAAGTGTGTCAGTCGTACAGCAGAGTCGGTGGTGTTCACGCCCTGACCACCCGCGCCCTGCGAGCGGAACACGTCGCGGCGCAGATCACTGTCGGGAATGTGGATGTTAATTTCCTCTTCTGGCACCTCGGCCACCACGTCCACCGAGGCAAAGGAGGTATGGCGTCGATTATTGCTGTCGAAAGGTGAGACCCGTACCAGACGGTGAACGCCGTGTTCCGGAGCCATCATCCCGTAAGCCTTATCGCCCCGGATAATGAATTCTGAGCTGAGTACCCCGGCCTGATCGCCCTCCTGCTGGTCCACAAGTTCAACCTTGTATCCCCGGCGTTCACCCCAGCGCATGAACATGCGTGAGAGCATGCCCGCCCAGTCCTGAGACTCAGTGCCGCCTGCACCGCTCTTGACCCGCACAATGGCAGCGGTATCGGCGTGCTTCATGGTGAACAGCGTTTCTCTGTACAGCTCGTCCACCCGCGCGCCAATGCTCTGCTGCTCCTCGGCTAGCATCTCCCGTTCCTCGAGGTCCGCCAGCTCGAGCATCTCGCTCA
Source organism: Deinococcus humi (assembly GCF_014201875.1). Taxonomy (NCBI): domain Bacteria; kingdom Thermotogati; phylum Deinococcota; class Deinococci; order Deinococcales; family Deinococcaceae; genus Deinococcus; species Deinococcus humi. The sequence goes on from NZ_JACHFL010000014.1 coordinate 140,872, forward strand.
GGCCTTGCGCGTCCGAATTCAGGGCGTTGTATTCATCAACAATGCGGCGTACGGTCCCAGCTTCCTGGGTGACCTTACGGGCGCGGTCCGAATCGTTCCACAGCTCTGGGTCGCTCAGCTCGCGGTCCAACTCGTTCAGGCGGCGTGTCTTACCGGGAATGTCAAAGGTACTCCCGGAGCGACGCCAGCTTTTCCAACAGTTCTTGCATCTCTTGCATGTAGCGTGCCTCCCTTCCGCGTCTCCCCGTTTAGTACGGAACGCGGGCATCTGCCAAAGGAAGAGTATAGGCGCGTTGAAAAATATGAGCGAGAGACGGCTCTCAGTCGTCGCCTCGCTGTCTCGTGATCACTTTGTCGCTACGAGCTTCCACTGCTGACCTAGGGGAGTCGTCCATCAGGCGGTCTGATCTTTGCGAGACGCATCAGTCTCGGCGGCCAAGTTTGGCGTGTGGGACGGCTTTTCTTGGCATCTCAGCAAGGACTGACGAAAGGTGAATTGGGAGGTGTTGACAGAAAGGCGAATGGCCTGTATCTTTTCTGAGCCTCAAGCGAGGCGGGCAGCATGACAGACCAAGCAGTGCGAGAGTAGGACCGCATCGACAGAGGCGGACGAGCGGATGTTTCCACCCCGGAGACGTCTCCAGACTCGTGAAGGGAAAGCTTTAGGGCTTTCCAAAGCAGA